>JADGIB010000136.1 GCA_019683665.1 Solirubrobacteraceae bacterium | reverse complement strand
GCGCGGCGGCCGCGGCGGACGGCTAGCCAGGCAGGATCGCGACGACCTGCGCCGGGGCCGCGCCCGCGGTCCTCGGCGCGAAGCAGGCGGCGGCGACCCCGGTCGGCGGCAGCGCCCCGAGGTCGGCCCGGCGCTGCGCGCGCGAGCAGGCGCGCCCGATCCGCGTCAGCGGCGGACCTTCTCGGCCGCCGCGTGCAGGAGGTGCTCGGCCCTCCGCACGAGCTTCACGCGCGGGCGGCCCTGCGCCTCGCCGAGCGCGCGCTCGTGGGCGTCGATGCGCTGCCAGCCGGCGTAGTCGACGACCTCGACGCCGCGCGCCTCGAGCGCCTCGAGGAGGGCGTCGGGCTCGACCGCCGGCTCGAGGATCCGCCCGGCCGCGACGTCCTCGACGAGCCGCTCGACGGTCTCCTGGGCGCAGCGCTTGTTCGTCCCGATCACGCCCGACGGGCCGCGCTTGACCCAGCCGGCCGTGTAGACGCCGAGGACCGGGTCCTCGGTGCCGACCTCGGTGACGCGCCCGCCGGCGTTGTGGAACGTGCCGCGGCGCTCGTCGAACGGGACGCCCGGGATCGGCACGCCGCGGTAGCCGATCGAGCGCAGGACGAGGTCGCAGGCCAGCTCCTCGGTCGCGCCGGTCGGCCGGGCGCTGATGCGCCCGTGCTCGTCGGCGACGAGCTCGTTGCGGACGAGGCGGATGCCCTCGACGCGGTCGCGGCCGAGGATCTCGACCGGCGAGACGCAGAAGCGCAGGACGATGCGCCGGCGCCGCCCCTGCGGCAGGCGGCGGCTGTACTCGGTGACGATCTCGACGTTCGCGCGGGCGGTCGCGTCGGCGGCGTCGGACGCCAGGTGGGCGCGGCTGGCCGGGTCGAGCTCGACCTCGGCGGGGTCGACGACGATGTCGGCGTCGGCGAGCTCGCCCAGCTCGCGCAGCTCCGGGTTCGTGTAGGCGGCCTGGGCCGGGCCGCGGCGGCCGAGGACGACGATCTCCTCGATCCGGCTGGCGGCGAGCGCCTCGATCGCGTGGTCGGCGGCATCGGTGGCGCGCAGCTCGTCGGCGTCGAGCGCGAGCATCCGGGCGACGTCGAGCGCGACGTTGCCGTTGCCGACGACGACGGCGCGGCGGCCGCTGAGGTCGAACTCGCGGTCGCTGTGGTCGGGGTGGCCGTTGTACCAGGCGACGAACTCGGTGGCGGCGTGCGAGCCGGGGAGGTCCTCGCCGGGGATGCCGAGGCGGCGGTCGGCGGGGGCGCCGCAGGCGTAGATGACGGCGTGGTAGGCGGAGGTCAGCTCCTCGTGGGAGAGGTCGGTGCCGATCTCGACGTTGCCGTGGAAGCGGAAGCCGGGCCGCCGCGCGGTCCGCTCGTAGACGCGCGTGACGGACTTGATCTTCGGGTGGTCGGGCGCGACCCCGTACCGCACCAGCCCCCACGGGGTGGCGAGGCGGTCGTAGACGTCGACGGCGGCGGTGAGCTCCTCGTGCGCGAGGAGCTGGCCCGCCGCGTAGAAGCCCGCCGGGCCGGAGCCGACGATCGCGACGCGCAGGGGGTTCTCGGGGGTCCCGACGGATGTGTCCATATTTCGATCCGCTTTCAGGTGATTACTGCTTCGAAGCCTACCGGTCGGCCGTCGTCGTCCCGGGGGCGTCCGCGACCGCCCGGCGCGGGTCGAACGGGCCCACGACCGCGGGCAGCCCGTCGCCGGCGGCCAGGGCCGCGATCGCCTCGCCCGCCAGCGGCGCGTGGATGATCCCGTTGCGGCCGTGGCCGGTCGCGACCGCCAGCCCCTCGATCGCCGACGGGCCGACGAACGGCAGCCCGTCCGGGGAGGCGGGCCGCAGCCCGCAGCCGACCGACGAGATGCTGAGCCCCTCGAGCGCCGGCAGCAGGCGCGTCCACCGCTCGAGCACGTCGCGGACCGCCGCGACGGCCGGCAGGCGCGCGTAGCCGGCGTCGCGCACCGTCGTCCCCAGCCAGGCGACGCCGCCGGCGCGCGGGACGATCGACCCCAGCCGCCCGCGGACGGCCCGCGAGACCGGCGGGCGCTCCGGGTCGCCGGCGAGCAGGACGTACTCGCCCGCGAGCGGGCGCACCGGCGGGCGGGCCGCCTCCGGCAGCCACGTCGCCTGCGAGGACCAGGCCCCGCAGGCGAGGACGGTCAGCGGGGCGAGCCGCTCGGTGCCGTCGGACAGGCGCACGCCCTCGACCGGGCCGTCGCCGCCGCGGATCGCCGACAGCGGCTCGACCCCGATGTCGATCTGGACGCCCGCTCGCGTGCACGCGCGCGCCAGCCGGGCCAGGAGGCGGCCGGTGTCGACCTGGGCCTCGCCCGGCACGAGCAGGCCCGCCGCGACCGTCCGCAGCCCCGGCTCGATCCGCGCGCACGCGGCGGCGTCGAGGCGCTCGAACGCGATCCCGGCGGCCTCCAGCGCCGCCGCGGTCTCCTCGAGCGCGGCGACCTCGGCGGTGTCGGTCGCGATGTGCAGGGCGCCGTCGCGGCGCAGCCCGACCGGGCCGTCGGCCGCCCGCTCGAGCTCGAGCGCGAAGTCCTCCCAGGCCTCCAGCGCGGCGCGCGTCGCCGCGCCCAGCGGCCCGGTCCACGCGTGCGGCTCGCTCGGGCCGAGCAGGCCGGCGGCCGCGGTGGAGGCGCCGACCCCTGGGCGCTCCCGCTCGACGACGCAGACCGCGAGGCCGCGCTGCGCGGCGCGCCAGGCGACGCTGAGCCCGATCACCCCCGCGCCGACCACGAGCAGGTCGAAGCTGTCCGGCATGCCCGAAACGCTACGGGAAGCGGACGCACTACCGTCGTGGGCGTGACCTCGACCGCGGTCCCCGACGTGTTCGACCCCGCTCGGTACGCGAGATTCCGCTTCACGGGCTGGCGCTTCGACGAGCCGACCGCGACCGTGACGCTCGGCTACGCGCTCGACGACGAGATCGCGTTCGAGGAGCGGATCGCGCTGCCGCCCGGGGCGCCGCCGCTCGACCCCGCCCGCCGCGCCGCGCTGCACGCCGTGCTCGAGCTGCTGCACCAGGTCGCCGGCGTCAGCTACTGGAAGGCGGCGGCCCCGCCCGCGCTCGAGATCGGGCCGCTGACCGAGCGGCGCGCTCGGCTGCTCACCGACGTCTACGTGCTCGGCCTCGGCGAGTACGCCTACCGCAACGACGTCGACGTCGCCGGCCGCGTGCGGTTCACCGGCGACCCCGCCCGCGAGGCCGAGCCGGTGCGGCTGCCGCGCCGCGGCCGCTCGCTCGTCCCGGTCGGCGGCGGCAAGGACTCGGTCGTCGCGCTGGAGACGATGCGCGCCGCGGGCGCCGACGTGACGCTCTTCTCGGTCGGCGACGCGACCGCGATCGCCGCCACCGCCGAGGTCGCGGGCCTGCCGCGGCTCGTCGCCCGGCGGGAGATCTCCCCCGCCCTGCTGGCCGCGAACGCCGCCGGCGCGCTCAACGGGCACGTCCCGGTCACCGCCGTCGTGACGCTCATCGCGCTGGCCACCGCCGTGCTCCACGGCCTCGACGAGGTCGTCCTCGCCAACGAGCGCTCCGCCTCGCAGGGCAACCTGCGGTGGCGCGGGATCGAGGTCAACCACCAGTGGTCGAAGGGGCTCGCGTTCGAGCGGGCGCTGCGCGACCTGCTCGTCCACGAGGTGACCCCGTCGGTCGACGTCTTCTCGCTCCTGCGCCCGGCCTCCGAGCTGGGGATCGCGCGCGCGTTCGCCGCCCTGCCGGCCTACCACCGCGCCTTCACCAGCTGCAACGCGACGTTCCGCCTCGACGAGCGCCGCCGCGCGACCACCTGGTGCGGTCGCTGCCCGAAGTGCCGCTTCGTCTTCCTGGCGCTCGCCCCGTGGATGGCGCCCGACGCGCTGCGCGACGTCTTCGGCGCCGACCTGCTCGACGACGCCTCGCAGACCGCCGGCTTCCTCGCCCTGTGCGGGTTCGAGGAGCACAAGCCGTTCGAGTGCGTCGGCGAGCGCGACGAGTCGCTGGCCGCCTTCCGGCTGCTGGCCGCCGACCCGCGCTGGGCCGGCCACGCCGTCGTGCGGGCCGCGCGCGAGCGGATGCTGCCCGCGGTCGGCCCCGGCGTCGGCGACCCGGAGGCGGTCCTGGCCCTCTCCGACGAGCACGAGATCCCCGCCCGGCTCCTGCCCGCCGTCCATGCGCGTCTCGGAGCTTGAGGGCCGCCGCGTCGGGCTGTGGGGCGCGGGCCGCGAGGCGGCCTCGGTCGCCCGCGCGCTGACCCGCCCCGCCGGGCTCGTCGTCGCGACCGACGCGCCGGCCGACGCCGCCGCGCGCGCCGCGTTCCCGGGCGCGGAGTTCGCCGACGGCCCCGGCGCCTGGCGGGCGCTGGCCGGCTGCGACGTCGTCGTCCGCTCCCCCGGGATCAGCCGCTACCGCGACGACGTGCGGGCGCTCGCCGCCGCCGGGCCGGTCCTGACGACCGCGACGAACCTGTGGTTCGCCGAGCACGGCGACGAGCTCGTCATCGGCGTCACCGGCACGAAGGGGAAGTCGACGACCGCCGCGCTCGTCCACCGGCTCGTGACCGCCGCGGGCGCGCACGCCGAGCTGGCCGGCAACATCGGCCGGCCGCTGCTCGACGTCCTGCGCCCGGCGACCGCGCCCGACGCGTGGGTCGTCGAGCTGTCCAGCTACCAGCTCGCCGACCTCGACCGCTCGCCGCGGGTCGCCGTCGTGGTCAACCTCTACCGCGAGCACCTCGACTGGCACGGCAGCGAGGCGCGCTACGTCGCCGACAAGCTGAACCTCCTCGCCCACGGGCCGCGGGTCGCGGTCCTCAACGGGCGCGACGAGCGGCTCCTCGCGCGGGCGCCCGCCGACGTGCCGCGCGTCCTCTTCGGGGTCCCCGGCGGGTACGACGCGCCCGGCGACGGCACGGTCGTCCGCGACGGCGCGGTCGTCGCCGACCTGCGCGCGACGAGCCTGCTCGGCGAGCACAACGCCCTGAACGCGGCGGCCGCGCTCACCGCCGCCGAGGCGGCCGGGCTGCGGCCCGCCGACCCGCAGGCGGCGCTGGCCGGGTTCGTCCCGCTGCCGCACCGGCTGCAGGCCGTCGCCCGCGACGGCGGCGTGACGTTCGTCGACGACTCGATCTCGACGACGCCGGAGTCGGGGGTCGCGGCGCTGCGCGCCCTGGCCGGCGGCCCGGTCGCGCTCATCGTCGGCGGCCAGGACCGCGGCCAGGACTACGCGCCGCTGGCCGCCGCGGTCGCCGAGCACGGCGCGGTCCGCGCGGCGATCGGCCTGCCCGCCACCGGGGAGCGGGCGCTGGCCGCGATCGGCGCCGCCGCCCCGACGCGGATGGCCGGCGACCTCGACGAGGCGGTCGCCGCGGCGCGGGCCGCGCTCGACGGCGCCGGCACCGTCCTCCTCTCCCCCGCCGCCCCCAGCTACGGCTGGTTCCGCGACTTCGAGGAGCGCGGCGAGCGCTTCCTGGCCGCCGCGCTGGCCACCGGCGCGCGGCCCGTCGGCGAGGCCGGTGGCGTCCCGCAGCGGCGATGACCGCTCCCCGCCCCCTGTCCCGCATCGTCGGCGGCGCCGACGGCGCCCGCGCGGCGCGGCTCGTGCTCGCCGCGCGCGACTGACCGCCCGCGCCGCGGCCGTTGTCGTCTCGCGGCCGCATACCGGCCGTCAGCCGACAACGGCGCCGTCAGCCGCGCGGGTCGAGGATCACCTCGACGTCGATCGTCCGCCCGGCCGGCGCGTCGGGCGTGCGCGGCTCGCGCTCGGACAGCCACGGGCCGAGGTAGCGCCCGGCGATCTTCGTGGGCGGCCACCACAGCGGCTCGACCGACGCGCGGGCCCGGCCCCGGTCGACCGCGGCGCCCGCGCGCAGGTACTGCTCCACCGCCCCGGTCATCAGCCGCCCGCGCAGCACCGGCCGGAACGGGCGCGGCGTGATCGGCGCCCCGGCGTCCGCGGCGATCCGCTCGGCGGCCGCGTCGGCCTGCTGGGTGGCGATCCCGCCCTGCTTGATCGGGAACGCGGTCGCGTCGCCGGCCGCGTAGACGTTGCGCATCCCCTGGACGCGGCCGTACTCGTCGATCGGGATGAACCCGCGCTCGTCGCGCGGCACCCCGGGCACGCCGCGGCCCTCGAGCACGGGCAGGGCGACGACGCGCTCGGCCTCCAGCGGCCGGTCGCCGGGCCCCAGGACGATCCGCCCGCCGTCGCCGGCCCGCGGCTCGACCCCGCCGACGAACGCCACGCCGCCCGCCTCCAGCAGCCGCCCGACGGCGTCGCTGGCCTCGTCCCCGAACACCTCCAGCGGCCGCTGCTCGGGCGTCACGACCTGGATCGTCACGCCGTCGAGGCCCATCGAGCGGACCTCGCCCGCCGTCATCAGCGCCAGCTCGTAGGCCGGCAGCGGCCAGGTGACGCCGGGCGGCACGACGAACGCGACGCTCCTCGACCAGCCCTCCTCGAGGTCGGCGACGAGGCCCGACAGCGCGCTCGGGTCCCCCTCGGCCAGGAACGTGTGGACGTGCGGGAACGCGGCCACCGGCTGGGCGCCGGGCGCGAGCAGGAGCGCGTCGTAGCGGCGCTCGGACCCGTCGGACAGCTCGACGACCTGCTCCTCGGGCCGCACGCGCGCGACGCCGGCGGCGACGACCGCGAAGCCGACCTGCTCGGCCAGCGACCGCAGCGGCCGGCGCTCGACGTGGCCGGCGGCGAACGGCTCGGCGACGGCCATCGGGGTGAGGACGAAGTCCGGGCGCGGGCTGGCGAGCGTCACGGCGACCCGATCCCCGGCGAGGTCGCGGAGGGCGAGCGCGGCCTCGACGGCGGCGACGCCTCCGCCCGCGATCACGACGTCGATCGGTGCCATGGCCACATATTGCCCGACGGCGGGGCCGGCCGGGCCGCCGGTGGTACGGTCGCGCCACGTCCCTCGACCGGAGGCCCGCGATGTCAGGAGTCATCGTCGTCGGCATCGACGCCCACGACCCGTCCCGCGACGCCGCCGCGCTCGGCGCGGCGCTGGCCGGCGCCGCCGGCGCGGAGCTCGTCCTCGTCCACGTCCATCCGATCGACCCGTTCGCGGACGCGCTCGCCTACCGGGCCGACGGCGAGGACCCGCTGCGGGCCGAGGCCGAGGCGCTCCTGCGGCGGGCCGCCGAGGCGGCCGCGCCGCTGGCCCCGCGCACGCTGACGATCGCCGCCGCCTCGGCGGTCGGCGGGCTGCACCGGGTCGCCGCCCGCGAGGGCGCCGAGCTGCTCGTCGTCGGCTCCAGCCACCGCGGCCGGCTCGGGCGCACGCTGCTGGGCGGCCACACCGAGCGGGCCCTGGCCGGCGCCCCGTGCCCGGTCGCCGTCGCCCCGCGCGGGCTGGCCGGGTCCGGCTGGTCGCCGCGGCAGGTCGTCGCCGCCTTCGACGGCTCGGACGAGGCCCACGAGGCGCTCGCCCTCGCCCGCCGGCTGGCCGCGCGGGCCGGCGCGCGCCTGAAGCTCGTCGGCGTCGCGGTCGGGCCGCTGGACCGCTGGGAGTACCAGTACACGCCCGACTGGCGCGAGGTCGAGCAGCGCCGCGAGGCCGAGCTGCGCGACCGCCTGCGCGACGAGGCCGGCGAGGGCGCCGACGTCGAGCTGCGCCTCGGCGACGCGGCCGAGCAGCTCCTCGACGTCGCCGCCGAGGCGGACCTCCTCGTCCTCGGCTCGCGCGGCTACGGGCCGGTGCGCCGGGTCCTGCTCGGCTCGGTGTCGGGCCGGGTCGTGCGCGACGCGCCGTGCCCGGTGATCGTCGTGCCGCGCTCGGCCACGGCCGAGGAGCACGACGCCGGCGACGCCTCAGGCTGACCCGCCGGGCCCGACGCGCACGGTCGGCTCCGACGGCGAGCGCTGGTCGGGCAGGTTGATCTCGGCGCCGGGCGGCGCCGGGACCGGCCCGCGCAGGAGCGGGTCGCCGGTCTCGCGCATCCACCGCTCCAGCCGGGCGGCGAGCTCGGCGCGGACCGCCGCGTGGCCCGGGTCGGCGGCGAGGTTGGCGCCCTCGTCGGGGTCGAGCACGAGGTCGTACAGCTGCTCGGCGGCGATCTCGCGCTCGCCCCAGCCGGCGGCCAGGAGCACGTCCTTGCTCGGCCCGTCGTCGACGTTGGCGAGGACCGGCAGGCGGCGGTCGCCGAAGCGGCGGATGTACTTCCAGCGGTCGGTGCGCACCGCCCGCTGCGGCTCGTAGGCGGCGTGGTAGGTCGCCTCGGCGAAGAGCGCGTCGTGGAGGCGGTCGACCTCGCGGCGCACGAGCGGCAGCAGCGAGCGGCCCTGGAGGAACGGCGGCGCGGGCACGCCCGCCAGCGCGCACATCGTCGGGTAGAGGTCGAGGTGGCTGACCATCGCGTCGATCACCCGCCCGCCGAGGAAGCCGCCGGGGCCGCGGGCGATGAGCGCGACGCCGAGGCCCCGGTCGTACAGCGTCGCCTTCGCGCCGGGGAACGCGATCCCGTGGTCGGTCGTGTAGACGACGAGCGTGTCCTCGACGAGCCCGAGCTCGTCGAGCGCCCGCAGGACCGTCCCGACCCCCTGGTCGAGGGCGCGGGCGCTGGCGTGGAAGCCGGCCATGTCGGCCCGCGTCTCGGGCCCGTCGGGCAGGCCGGGCGCGGGCCGGCAGTAGAGCGCGTCGTGCGCAGACGACGGGGCGAAGAACTCGCGGTGGGTCTCGTTGAAGCCGACCGCGAGGAAGAACGGCCGCCGCGGGATCTCCCCCAGCAGGCGCGCGGCCATCGGCGCGACGGTCTCGGCGTGGGTCGTCGGGACGGGGACGACCTGGTCGAAGCCGATGAGGTCGGGCCGCCTGGCGACGTGCTGCTCGCCGATCTGCCCGGTCCAGTAGCCGGCGTCGCGCAGCGTGTGGACGAGGTGCTGGGCGTAGTCGCGCAGCGCGAACCCCCGGTGGGCGAGCCCGATCATCCCGTTGCTGTGGCCGACCTGCCCGGTCAGCAGCGCGGCGCGGCTGCCCGAGCAGGTCGGCAC
>JADGIB010000135.1 GCA_019683665.1 Solirubrobacteraceae bacterium | reverse complement strand
CGCCGGCGCGGGGCGGGCGGGGGCGCGGCGGCGCGGCGGCCGGCGCGCGGGCGGCCGCGGGCGCCCGCCGCGCCGCCTCGGCCAGCGCCCGGCCGGCGCGGCCCGACAGCGCCGACGGCTCGTCGGCGAGGCGCGCGTCCTGACCGTCTTCGGGGTGCGACATCCGGCCGCCAAGGATGACAACCCCGGGCCGGCGCCCCGCCCGCGCCGGCTCAGCGCGGGCAGGACGCCGACCGCAGGCGCACGGCCCGGTCGCGCTCGACGACCGCCCCGGTCGGCTGGCGCAGGGTGACGTGGACCGTCGCGCGCACGGTCCGGCACCCCGGCGCCCAGCCGCGCAGCGCGATCCGCACCGTCCGGCGCGAGCCGGTCGCCAGCCGGAACGGGGCGGCGCGGCGCCCGCCGCTGACCGACACCGTCCCCGCGCACCGCCGGCTGCGCGGGCCGAGGCAGCGCAGCGCGAGGCGCGCGACCCCGCGGCGGTCGACGCGCACGCGGTGGCTGGCCACGCGGATGCCGACGACGCTCCCGCTCGACGACGGGGCGCTGACCGACGGCGCCGACGGGGAGGCGGGCGCCGGGCCCGGCTCCGGCGACGGCGCCGGGGCCGGCGCGCCCGTCCCCGAGCCGCCGCCCGACGGGGCCGGCGGCGCAGGAGGCGCGGGCGGCGCGCCGGCGCCGGTGCCGGTGAGCGCGACGCCCTGCGGGCTGCCCGGCGCGTCGTCGCTGAAGCGCAGCTCGGCGAGGTGGGTGCCGTCCGCCGTCGGCGCGAAGCGCACGGCGACCGTGCAGCTCTCGCCCGGGTCCAGCTCGGCGCCCGAGCAGCCGTCGCCGGCCAGCTCGAACTGGGGCGCCCCGGGGCCGCTGATCGTCACCGCGCCGCCGTCGAACGTCAGCGGCCCCGCGTCCGGCCCGGTCGCGTCGTTGGTGACCGTGAACGCCTGCGGGGCGCTCGCCTCCCCCACGTCGAGCGTGCCGAAGGCGTGGGTCGCGGGGGTGACGACGAAGCCCGGCAGCGTGCCGGTGCCGATCAGCGCGACCTGCTGGGGCGCATCCGGCGCGTCGTCGGCCAGCTCGAGGACGGCGGTCCGCGCGCCGGCCCCGCCGGGGGCGAAGCGCACCCGGATCGCGCAGTCCTCGCCCGGGGCGAGCGTCGCGCCCGCGCACCCGTCGGTGACGATCGCGAAGCGGTCGGCGTCCGGCCCGGCGAGCGTCGCCGCCGGGGTGGCGAACGTCAGGTCCGCGGCCCCGGGGCCGGTCGCGCGGTTGCGCACGGTCAGCGTGCGCGGCGCGCTGCGGCGGGCGGCCGGGACGGCGCCGAAGTCGAGCGTCGCCGGGTCGGTCGCGATCTCCGGCGCCCGGCCGATCGCCGTCAACGCGACCGCGTGCGGCGCGCCGGGCGCGTCGTCGGCGATCCGCAGCGTCGCGCTCCTGGGGCCCGCGGAGGCCGGCGCGGCGGCGACGCGGACCGTGCACGACTGCCCGGGCGTGAGCGTGACGCCCGCGCAGCCGTCCTCGTCGATGGCGAACTGCCCGGCGTCGGCGCCGGTGATCGTCACCCCGCCGGCCTCGATCGTGACCGTGCCCGCGTTCACGCCGGTGGCGCTGTTGGTGAGCGTGACCGGCTGCGACGGGCCGACGACCCCGACCGTCGCGCCGCCGAGGTCGAGCGCCGCCGGGTCGGCGGTCAGCGCGCCCTGGGTGCCGCGCCCGGTCAGCGACAGCGTCTGCGGGCTGCCGGCCGCGTTGTCGACGAAGCGCAGGGACGCAGTCTTGGTCCCGGCCGACGTCGGCGTGAAGCTCACCGTCACCGTGCAGCCGGCGCCGACGGCGATCGTCTGGCCCGCGCACGTGTCGGCCGTCTTGGCGAACTGGTTCGCGTTCGTGCCGGTGATCGTGATCGCGTTGGCCGCGAACGTCAGCGGGTCGCCGCCCCCGCTCCCGGGGTCGTTCGTGATCGTGACCGTCTGGGTCGTCGTCGTCTGGACGTTGCGGTCCCCGAAGGCCAGCGCGCTCGGCGAGGCCGCGAACCCGGGCCCGGTCGCGGCGATGCCGAGCGGGTTCCAGGCGTCGCTGTGGACGTACGACGCGGAGCTGCTGGAGATGATCAGGCGGCCGATGTCGCCGAAGCCGGGCTCGGTCCAGTACAGCGCGCCGCCGCTGACCGCGACCCCGTGGACGGAGTAGCCGAGGTTGAACCACGTCCGCTGCACGCCGGAGCCGTCGAGGTTCGCGCGCCCGATCCGGCGGCCGTAGAAGTCGGCCCAGTACAGGGACGTGCCGTCGCTCGCGAGGTGGCGCGGCGCGTTCAGGCCCGTGATAAACGCGTTGTCGACGCCCGTGCCGTCGAGGTTCGCGCGCCCGATCGAGTTGTCGTTGCCGTTGGTCCAGTAGATGTGCCCGCCGGCGACCGCGACGCCGTCCGGCGCCTCCCCGGTGGCGATGAACGCGGTGTCGGGGGCGCCGCCGCCGATCGGGGCGCGGCCGATCGCGTCGGCGTTCGGGTCCGCCCAGTACAGGTACGTGCCGTCGACGGCGAGGCCGGTCGCGGTCCCCGCGCTGGCGACGAGCTGGACGAGGCCGGTCCCGTTGCGGTTCACGCGCCAGATCTCGCCGCGCCAGCCGGTCCAGTAGACGTGATCGGACGTGACCGCGATGCCGCCGCCCGGCTCGCCGGGCGAGGCCACCCAGCCCGGGTTCGCCCCGCCGCCGCTGTTGGAGGCGCGGCCGATCGACGACGTCATCGAGTCCACCCAGGAGATGTCGGCGTGGGCGGCGGTGGCGGCGGCGCAGAGCGCGGCGATCGCAAGGGCGACGGCGCCCAGGGACCGGGCGAGGCGAAGCATGGCGTCCTTCCTTGGAGCTGGGACCGGCGAGTATGGGCGACGGGCGGCGCGCACCGGAGGGGGCAGGCACCCCAGCCGGGGTGGAGCTGGCTCCACCCCGCGGATCGCGCGCGCCGGTAGGGTCCGCGCCCCGATGCGCGTCGTGGTCGGCGAGGACGAGCTGCTGCTCCGCGCAGGCCTGGTGCGCCTGCTCGAGGACGAGGGCATGGAAGTGGCCGGGGTCGCCGGCGACGGGCCCGAGGTCGTGCGCAAGGCGCGCGCGCACCGCCCCGACCTCGTCATCGCCGACATCCGCATGCCCCCGACGAACACCGACGACGGCCTGCGCGCCGCGCTGGAGATCCGCGCCGGGCTGCCCGGCACCGCCGTCCTCGTCCTGTCGCAATACGTCCACGAGCGCTACGCGCTCGAGCTGCTCGGCGACGACCCGGCCGGCGTCGGCTACCTGCTCGAGCAGCGCGTCGCCGACCTCGACCGCTTCTTCGAGTCGCTGCGCCGCGTCTGCGCCGGGGGCACGGCGGTCGACCCGGAGGTCGTCTCGAGCATGCTCGGGCCGCGCCGCGACGACCCGCTCGCGCGCCTGACCGACCGCCAGCGCGAGGTGCTCGCGCTCATGGCCGAGGGCCGCTCGAACGCCGGGATCGCCCGCCAGCTCGTCGTGACCGAGAAGGCGGTCGCCAAGCACATCACCCGGATCTTCGACCTGCTCGAGCTCGACCCGGCGGCCGACGACCATCGGCGCGTCCTCGCCGTCGTGCGCTACCTGAGCGCCTCCGCCCCGACATGAGGCCGCGCCGGCCGGCGGCCGGGTCGCTCGACGTTGCGCTCGTCGCCCTCGCGGT
This sequence comes from Solirubrobacteraceae bacterium, assembly GCA_019683665.1. Lineage (GTDB taxonomy): Bacteria > Actinomycetota > Thermoleophilia > Solirubrobacterales > Solirubrobacteraceae > Capillimicrobium. The sequence goes on along the minus strand of JADGIB010000135.1, from coordinate 5,483 downwards.
CGCGACGGCCGCGACCGGGCTCGTGCTCGGCGCGACGACGACCGGCGGGCTGCCGTGGTGGGACCGCTGGCTGGCGGTCCTCATCGCGTGGGCGTACGCCGGGGTCGGGCTGCTCGCCTGGCGGCGGCGCCCGCACAACCGCCTCGGCCCGCTGCTGCTCGCCTGCGGCTGGTCGTTCCTCGGCCTGCAGATGGCCGCGTCGACGGCGGCGCCGGTCGTCGCGGCCGCGGCCGTCGTCTCGACGCTGCCGCTGGCGCTCATCGTCCACCTCCTCATGGCCTTCCCGTCCGGGCGTCTCGGGACGGCCCCGGAGCGGGCGCTCGTCGCCACCGCCTACGCGCTCGGCACCGTGCTCGAGGCGTCGGTCCGCCTGCTGTCCGACGGGAGCCCGCTGCAGGTCGCGTCGGGCGACGGCGTCGCGAACGCGGTGGCGAAGGCCCAGGCGGTCGCGGGCGCCGTCGTCATGGTCTCGGGGGCGGCGATCCTCCTGCGGCGGCTGCGGCGGGCCGACGCGCCGCAGCGCGTCGTCGTCGGCCCGGTGTGCGCGGTCGGCGCGGCGACGCTCGTCGTGCTCGCCGTCCTCGGGCTCGTCATCACGCTGCGCCTCGACCTGCCGGCGCGCGACGCGCTGCGCGACTACGCCCAGCCGGTCCTCCTGCTCGCGCTGCCGGGCGCGTTCCTGCTCGGCCTGCTGCGCGGCGGCTTCGCCCGCGCCGGCGAGGTGCGCGGGATGGCGTCGCAGCTGGCCGGCGCGACGTTCGCCCCCGGGCAGCTGCGCGACGCGGGCGCCGACGCGCTCGGCGACCGCTCCGCCGCGCGCGTCGCCTGGAGCGCCCGCGACGGCGTCTACGTCGACGCGGCCGGGCACCGGGTCGAGCTGCCCGCGCCGGGCGGCCCGCGCGCCGCGGTGGAGATCGACGTCGGCGGCCGCCGGATCGGGGCCATCGTCTACGACGCGCTGCTCATCTCCGACCCGGAGCTCGCGCGGACGATCGCGCACCTCGCCGCGGTCGCGCTCGACCGCGAGCGGCTGACGGGCGAGCTGCGCGCCGCGGCGGCGGAGCTGCGGGCCTCGCGCCAGCGCCTCGCCGTCGCCGCCGACGCCGAGCGCCGCCGCATCGCCCGCGACCTCCACGACGGCGCCCAGCAGCGGCTCGTCCTGCTCGCGATCGACGCCCAGCGGCTCGCGCGCGTCGCCGGCGACGCGGGCCGGGTGCGCCGGGACGCGACCCGCCTGCGCGAGGAGGTCGAGGCGGTCCTCGACGACCTGCGCGGCCTCGTCCACCGCCTCGTCCCCGCGCTGCTGACCGAGCGCGGGCTGCCGGACGCGACCGCCTGGCTGGTCGCGCGGATGCCGGTCCCGACCGAGCTCGCCGTCCGGGGCCTCGACGGCCGACTGCCGTCGATCGTCGAGAGCACGGGCTACTTCGTCGTCTCGGAGGCGCTCGCGAACGTCGTCAAGCACGCGGCGGGCGTCGCGCTGCGAGATCGAGCTCGCGGTGGTCGAAGACCGGGTGCGGATCGTCGTCGCCGACGACGGCGTCGGCGGCGCGGACCCGCGAGCGCCCGGCCTGCGCGGCCTCTCCGACCGGCTCGGCGCGGTCGACGGGACGCTCGCGATCGAGAGCCCGGCCGGCGGCGGCACCCGCCTCGTGGCCGAGCTGCCGGCCACCGCCGCGGAGCGGATCCGCGCTCAGGTCTGACCCGGCGGGCGGCGCCCAGGGTCCCGGCGCCCCTCTCGGCCGCGCGCGAGCCGGGCGCGGACGCGCGCCGTCGTGACGCCGGCTCGGATCCGGTCGCGCACGCGCGGGTCGACGGCCTCGTGCAGCTCCGGGTGGCGGCGCAGGTAGGCGACCGCGAACGCGCACGTCGGGATGACCGTGCGGCCCTCGGCCCGGGCGGCCTCGATCGCGCCGCGCACGAGCCGTCCGCCGTAGCCCTGGCCGGCGTGCGCCTCCCCCACCTCGGTGTGGACGAGGACGAGGCTCGGCCCCGCGGTCCGGTAGGCGAGGAAGCCGACGAGCTTGCCGTCGACGCGCAGCTCGAAGCGGCGCTCGGCCTCGTTCGTCGTGACGTCGCCCGCCATCGCCCCACCCTACGCGATCCCGGCCGGGCCCAGGGGGCGGGGCGGCCACCGGCCGCCCCGCCCGCCGCGCGGTCAGGAGCCGGCCAGCGCCTTGCGCTTGAGCTCGTCGAACTCGGCCTGCGTGATCGCGCCGCTGTCGAGCAGCTCCTTGCCCTTCGCGATCTGGGCGGCGGGGTCGGCCGCCGGCGCCACCGACTTCACGTACTCGGCGAACTGGCTCTCGGCCGCCTTCTGCGCGGCCAGGCTGCGCTCCCGCATCCCCGTGTGCTGGGTGACGATGTAGACGAAGACGCCGAGGTACGGCAGGACGATGAGGAGGATCAGCCAGCCCGCCTTCGCCCAGCCGGAGGCGTCCTCACGGCGGAAGAGGTCCACGACGACCGTGAACAGCAGCCAGAGCCAGATGACGAAGGCGAAGAAGATCACCATCGTCCACAGCAGGTTCAGCAGCGGGTAGTCCGCCGCGAACGGGATGGGGGGGCACGCGAGTCCTCCTTGAGGCGTCGATGACGGGTTGAAGGGACGAGCGGCGTCCGGATGCCGCTCTGGCGTGGCACTATGTCATCACGCGCCAGGGTTCGGTCCGGGCATCCCGCTAGTCTTGAGTCATTCCAGAGAGCCGTTGACCTGCGGATGCCCTCGACCTGCCGACAGCTGCTGCGCGACGCCCGCCTGCGGGCGACGCGCCCGCGCATGGCCGTGCTCAAGGTCGTCCACGAGCATCCGCACGTCGACACCGCCACGGTCATCCGCCTCGTGCGCGAGGACCTCGGAGAGGTGTCCCAGCAGGCCGTCTACGACGTGCTCGGCGCGCTGACGGAGGCCGGCCTGCTGCGCCGCATCCAGCCCGCGGGGTCCGTCGCCCGGTACGAGACCCGGGTCGGCGACAACCACCACCACGTCGTCTGCCGCTCGTGCGGCGCGATCGCCGACGTGGACTGCGCCGTCGGCGAGGCCCCGTGCCTCCGGGCGCCGGAGGGTCACGGCTTCGAGATCGACGAGGCCGAGGTCATCCACTGGGGGCTGTGCCCCGAGTGCGCGGCCGCGGCCGACCAGTGAGAACCACCACCAGAAAGGACGCGCGTTGTCCGAGAGCCCTGACGCCGTCATCGGCGAGATGAACGACGAGAACGCGGGCGGCTGCCCGGTTCACGGCAACGGGAAGCTGCCGCTTCCGACGCAGGCGGACGCGAACAGCCGGTGGTGGCCCAACCGGCTGAACCTGAAGATCCTGGCCAAGAACCCGCCGCAGCGGAACCCGCTCGACCCGGACTTCGACTACCGGGAGGCGTTCAGCCGCCTCGACCTCGCCGCCGTCAAGAAGGACATCGAGGAGGTCCTCACCACCTCGCAGGACTGGTGGCCCGCCGACTTCGGCCACTACGGCCCGCTCATCATCCGCATGGCGTGGCACAGCGCGGGCACGTACCGCATCCACGACGGCCGCGGCGGCGCCGGCGCCGGCCAGCAGCGCTTCGCCCCGCTCAACAGCTGGCCCGACAACGTCAACCTCGACAAGGCCCGCCGCCTCCTGTGGCCGGTCAAGCAGAAGTACGGCCAGAGCATCTCGTGGGCCGACCTCATGATCCTCGCCGGCAACGTCGCGCTCGAGTCGATGGGCGTCAAGACGTTCGGCTTCGCCGGCGGCCGCGAGGACGTCTGGGAGCCGGACGACGACGTCTACTGGGGCCCGGAGACGACCTGGCTCGGCGACGAGCGCTACCACGGCGACCGCGAGCTCGAGGAGCCGCTGGCCGCCGTCCAGATGGGCCTCATCTACGTCAACCCCGAGGGCCCCAACGGCGAGCCGGACCCGGTCGCCGCGGCGCGCGACATCCGCGAGACGTTCCGCCGCATGGCGATGAACGACGAGGAGACCGTCGCCCTCATCGCCGGCGGCCACACCTTCGGCAAGACCCACGGCGCCGGCCCGGCCGACCACGTCGGCCCCGACCCCGAGGCCGCCCCGCTCGAGGAGCAGGGCCTCGGCTGGAAGAGCACCTACGGCACCGGCAAGGGCAACGACACGATCACGTCGGGCCTCGAGGTCATCTGGACCACGACGCCGACGAAGTGGTCCACGAACTTCCTGTGGAACCTGTTCAGCTTCGAGTGGGAGCTGACGAAGAGCCCGGCGGGCGCGTGGCAGTGGGTGCCCAAGGGCGGCGCCGGCAAGGACACCGTGCCGGACCCGCACGACCCGGACAAGCGCCGCACGCCGATGATGCTCACGACGGACCTGGCGCTGCGCTTCGACCCGGTCTACGAGAAGATCGCGCGCCGGTTCATGGAGAACCCGGACGAGTTCCAGGAGGCGTTCGCGCGCGCCTGGTTCAAGCTCACCCACCGCGACCTCGGGCCGAAGTCGCGCTACCTCGGGCCGGAGGTGCCGGAGGAGGACCTGATCTGGCAGGACCCGCTCCCGGCCCGCACCTACGAGCTCGTCGACGACGCCGACGTCGCCGCCCTGAAGGCGAAGATCCTCTCGACGGACCTGACCGTCGCCGACCTCGTCAAGGCCGCCTGGGCGTCGGCCGCCTCGTTCCGCGGCAGCGACAAGCGCGGCGGCGCCAACGGCGCGCGCGTGCGCCTGGAGCCGCAGCGCAACTGGGAGGTCAACGACCCCGAGCAGCTCGCGCGGACGCTCGGCGTCCTCGAGGGCATCCAGCAGGAGTTCAACGCGTCGGCGACCGGCGGCAAGCAGGTCTCGCTGGCCGACCTCATCGTCCTCGGCGGCTGCGCCGCGGTCGAGAAGGCGGCCCGCGACGCCGGCTTCGACGTCACGGTGCCGTTCACCCCGGGCCGCGTCGACGCGCTCCAGGAGCAGACCGACGTCGAGTCGTTCGAGGTCCTCGAGCCGAAGGCCGACGGGTTCCGCAACTACCTGCGCGACGACCGCGGCATCCCGGCCGAGCACCTGCTCGTCGACCGGGCGAACCTGCTGACGGTGACCGCGCCGGAGATGACCGTCCTCGTCGGCGGCCTGCGCGTCCTCGGCGCGAACGCCGGCGGCTCGACGCACGGCGTCTTCACCGACCGCCCGGGCCTGCTGACGAACGACTTCTTCGTCAACCTGCTCGACAACGGCATCGAGTGGAAGCCGACCGACGAGACGTCGCAGACGTTCGAGGCCCGCGACCGCGCCACCGGCGAGGTGAAGTGGACCGGCACCCGCGTCGACCTCGTGTTCGGCTCCAACTCGGAGCTGCGCGCACTGGCCGAGGTCTACGCCGGCGACGACGCGCGCGAGAAGTTCGTGCGCGACTTCGTCGCCGCGTGGGACAAGGTCATGAACCTCGACCGGTTCGACCTGCAGGCCTGATCCCGTCGCGTCGCCCGGCCGGCCGCCCCCCCCCCCGCCCGCCCGGCCGCCCGCCGCCGCCGGGGCGCCGCCTCA
>JADGIB010000134.1 GCA_019683665.1 Solirubrobacteraceae bacterium | reverse complement strand
CGTTTTTTTTTATACCCCCCCCCCCCCGGGCCGCCCCGGGGGGCGGGGGGGCCGCCGCCCCGGCGCCCCGCGCCGCGCCGGGCGCCGGAGCCCTGGTCTATGCTCGGGCCCCGTGACGGGCCGGTCGACCAGCCGCCTCCTCCTGATCGCGCTCGGCGCGGCTCTCGTCGCGTTCGTCGTCGCCGGCGCGCTGCTGTCCGGCAACGGCGCCCTGCTGGCGAGCGCGCCGTTCGCGCTCCTGCTCGCCCCGCTCCTGCTCGGGCGCTACGTCGGCGCCGACGCGCTCGCGTCCGCCGGCCGGCGCCGGCCGCACCGCCGGGCGCCGGGCCTCCTCGCCCGCGCCGTCGTCTGGCTGACGACGGTCCGCGCCGGCCGCACCGGCTTCTCCCGCTCCCGCACGAAGCGCGCGCCACCGGTCGGTCCCGCGGTCGCCTGACGACCGCTGCCCCGCCGCGGCCCGCCCCGGGCCGCACCGACCCGGAAACCGCGACCCCTGGAGCCAGGCATGTTCGCCAGCACCGCTGCGGCGCAGCTCGGGGCCACCGTGCCCGTTGCGCTGCTCTACCTCGTCGTCTACGCGATGCTCCTGCGCCGCGCGCGCGAGCGTCCCTCGGGCCGCCGCGTCGGCGTCGGCCACGCGCTGCCGTTCGTCGCCGGCGTGGCGCTGCTCACCGCCGTCGCCGTGCCGCCGATCTCGACCGGCGCCGACGAGCTGCTCTCCGTCCACATGGTCCAGCACGTCGTCGTCGGCGACCTCATCCCGGCGCTGCTCGTCCTCGGCCTGCGCGCGCCGATCCTCCAGCTCGGCCTGCCGGCCGGCGTCCTGCGCGCGCTCGCGCCGGGCGGGCGCTGGGGCCACGTGACGCGCACGCTCACGAACCCGTGGGTGGCGCTGCCGATCTGGATCGCCGCCCAGCTGTCGTGGAGCCTGCCGGCCGCGATGTCGGCGACGCAGTCGATCCCGGCCGCGCACGTCCTCCAGCACGCCGTCCTCTTCTACGCCGGCGTCCTGCTGTGGTGGACGATCGTCGACCCGCTCGGCGCCCGCCGCCACGAGCCGCGCTTCTCGCGCCTGGCGATCGTCGGGATGTCGCGCGGGGCGACCGCGGCCGTCTGCCTGCCGCTCACGTTCCTGCCGACGCACCTGTTCCCGTCGTTCGAGGCGACGGCGCTCGCGCACGGCATCGACCCGCTCGTCGACCAGCGGCTCGCGGGCGCGGCGATGTGCTTCCTCGAGCTGCTCGTGTTCGGCATCGCCTTCCTCGTCGTGTTCCTGAACGCGCTCTCGCGCGAGGAGCGCGCCGTCGCGCTGCGCGAGCGGCTCGCCGGACGCGCCTGACCGCCGGGCGGGCCGCGACCGCCGCGGCCCGCCTCTACGCTTCGCCGGCGTGCCGCCGACCCCCGCCCCGCGATGAGCGCCGGCCTCGCCGCGTTCCTCGACGACATCGCGACGCTCGCCCGCGCCGCCGCCGCGTCGATCGACGACGTGGCCGCCGGCGCCGGCCGGGCCGGCGCGAAGGCCGCCGGCGTCGTCGTCGACGACGCGGCCGTCACCCCGCGCTACGTCCACGGGTTCCGGCCCGAGCGCGAGCTGCCGGTCGTGCGGCGGATCGCGGCCGGGTCGGTGCGCAACAAGCTCCTGCTGATCCTGCCGGCGATCCTCCTGCTGAGCGAGCTCGTCGACTGGATCATCACGCCGATCCTCATGCTCGGCGCCGGCTACCTCTGCTACGAGGGCGCCGAGAAGGTGTGGGAGCTGCTCGGGCACGGCGGCCGCCACGACGAGGCGCCCGCGGTCGTCCAGGGGCCGCAGCAGGAGGAGGCGCTCGTGTCGGCGGCGATCCGCACCGACTTCATCCTCTCGGCCGAGATCATGGTCATCGCGCTCAACGAGGTCACCGGCGAGCCGCTCCTGTCCCGGGCGGTCATCCTCGTCCTCGTCGCGCTCGCGATCACCGTCGGCGTCTACGGCGTCGTCGGCCTGATCGTGAAGATGGACGACGTCGGGCTGCGCCTGGCCCGCACCGGCGAGGGCGCGGTCGCCGCCCTCGGCCGCGGCCTCGTGCGCGGGATGCCGGTCGTCCTCTCCGTGCTCGCGAAGGTCGGCCTCGCCGCGATGCTGTGGGTCGGCGGCCACATCGTCCTCGTCGGGCTCGACGAGCTCGGCCTGTCGGCCCCCGCCGACGCCGTCCACCACCTCGAGGCGGACGTCCGCCACGCGCTCGGCGCCGTCGGCGGCGTCGCCGCGTGGCTGGCCGACACGCTCGCCTCCGCCCTCCTCGGCCTCGCCCTCGGCGCCGTCATCGTCGCGGCCGTCGCCGCCGTCCGGCGCGCCCGCGGCTGAGCCCGGTCAGTCCTCGAGCAGGTAGACGGCGCCCGCGGCCAGGAGGTTCGGCGCGGCGCGCACCCACCGCGGCGCGGGGCGGCCGTCCTCGTCGAGCGGGATGCGCCGCACGACGCGCAGGCCGGCCTCGGCCGCCAGCAGCTCGAAGTCGCGCAGCGTGCAGAGGTGGATGTTCGGCGTCTCGTACCACGGGTGCGGCAGCGTCCGGCTCTGCGGCATCCGCCCCTGGAGGGCGAGCTGGGCGCGCAGCCGCCAGTGGCCGAAGTTCGGCAGCGACACGACGCGCCGCGGCGCGATCCGGCGCATGTCGGCGAGCACCTGGGCGGGCCGCCGCATCGACGGCAGCGTCTGCGACAGGACGACGCAGTCGAACTCGCCGGCGCCGAGGTGCGCCAGCTCGTCCTCGAGGTCGCGCTGCGACACCGGGACGCCGCGCGCCACGCAGGCGTGGAAGCCGTCGGCGGAGCGCTCGATGCCGTGGCCGGCGCAGCCCTGGCGCGTGATGAGGTGCTCGAGCAGCGCGCCGTCGCCGCAGCCGAGGTCGAGGACCCGGGCGTCGCGGCCGACGAGCGCGGCGACGAGGTGGAGATCGGGGCGCATCGGATCAGGCGGTCGTCTCGGCGGCCAGCCGGTCGAGGTAGCCGGCCACCGTGCGGTGGTACTCGGGGATCGGCAGCAGGAACGAGTCGTGCCCGTGCGGGGCGGAGATCTCCCGGAACGTGACCGGGACGCGGGCGGCGGTCAGCGTCCGCACGATCTCGCGCGAGTGCTCGGTCGAGAAGCGCCAGTCCGTGTCGAACGACAGCACGAGGAACCGGGTGTCGACCTTCGCGAGCCGGCGCGCCGTCTGCACCGGGTCGCCGAACGGGTCGAAGTAGTCCATCGCGCGCGTCAGGTACAGGTAGCTGTTGGCGTCGAAGCGCTCGACGAACGACCGCCCCTGGTGGTGGAGGTAGCTCTCGACCTCGAAGTCGACGTCGAACCCGTAGCGCGGCTCGTCGGCGTCCTGGATGCGGCGGCCGAACTTCGCCCGCATCGACGCCTCCGACAGGTACGTGATGTGGGCGATCATCCGCGCGAGCGCCAGCCCGCGGTCCGGGCGCGGCCCGTCGTAGTAGTCGCCGCCGTTGAAGTCGGGGTCGCGCAGGATCGCCTCCCGCGCGACGGCCGAGAAGGCGATGTTCTGCGCCGACAGCCGCGCCGAGGCGGCGATGACGATCGCCCCGTGCATCTCGCCCGGGTGGTCGATCGCCCACTGCAGGACCTGCATCCCGCCGAGCGATCCGCCGATCGCCGCCAGCAGGCGGCGGATGCCGAGATGGCGCACGAGCGCCCGGTGGACGGTGACGAAGTCGCCGACCGACAGCTGCGGGAAGCGCAGCCCGTACGGGCGGCCGGTCGCCGGGTCGATCGAGCCGGGGCCGGTCGTCCCCTTGCAGCCGCCGAGCAGGTTCGCGCAGACGACGAAGAAGCGGTCCGTGTCCAGCGGGCGGCCCGGGCCGATGAGGTTGTCCCACCAGCCCGGGCGCGACGGGTCGCCGTGGTGGCCCGCCGCGTGCGCGTCGCCCGTCAGCGCATGGCAGACGAACACCGCGTTGGCGCCGTCCTCGTCCAGCCGCCCGTACGTCTCGTAGGCGACCTCGACGGGCGCGAGCCGCGCGCCGGACTCGAGCCGCAGCGGGCGGTCCTCGTCGAAGAGGACCGCCTGCTGCGTCTGGACCAGGCCGACGCCGCCGCTCACGCGGCGACGCCCTGCCGCGCCTTCGCCAGGGCCTGGTCGAGGTCGCCCAGGATGTCGTCGATGTGCTCGATGCCGACCGAGAGGCGCACCATGTCCTGCGACACGCCGGCCAGCTCGAGCTCCTCGTCGTTGAGCTGCGAGTGCGTCGTCGTGGCCGGGTGGATCGCCAGCGACTTCGCGTCGCCGATGTTCGCCAGGTGCGAGAACAGCTCGAGCGCGTCGATGAACGCGCGGCCGGCCTCGCGGCCGCCCTCGATCCCGAACGCGACGATCGAGCCGGCGCCGCCGGCCAGCACCCGCGTCGCCGTCTCGTGGTACGGCGAGCTCTCCAGCCCCGGGTAGCTGACCCAGGTGACCCCGTCGTGGGCCTCGAGGTGGCGGGCGACCGCCAGGGCGTTGGCGGCGTGGCGCTCCATGCGCAGCGGCAGCGTCTCGATGCCCTGCAGGAACAGGAACGCGTTGAACGGCGACATCGCCGCGCCCATGTTGCGCAGCAGGACGGTGCGGACGCGCCCGATGTAGGCGGCGGGCCCGAGCGCGTCGGCCCACACGACGCCGTGGTAGGACGGGTCGGGCTTCGTCAGGCCCGGGTAGCGGTCGGCGTGGGCGACCCAGTCGAACCGCCCGGAGTCGACGATCAGGCCGCCGATCGAGGTGCCGTGGCCGCCGATGAACTTCGTCGCCGAGTGGACGACGACGTCGGCGCCGTGGTCGAACGGGCGGCAGAGGATCGGCGTCGGGATCGTGTTGTCGACGACGAGCGGCAGGCCGAGCGCGTGCGCGGCGTCGGCCCAGGCGCGCAGGTCGACGACGTTCAGGCGCGGGTTGCCGATCGTCTCGGTGTAGACGAGCCGGGTCTTCTCGTCGACGTGCTGCGGGAGCTCCTCGGGCTTGTCGGGGTCGACGAAGCGGACCTCGATCCCGTACTGCGGCAGCGTGTGGGCGAACAGGTTGTACGTGCCGCCGTACAGCGTCGAGTGGGTGACGATGTTGTCGCCCGCGCGGGTGACGTTCAGGACCGCGTAGAGGATCGCGGCCATGCCGGAGGCGACCGCGAGCGCCCCGACCCCGCCCTCGAGCGCGGCGATCCGCTCCTCGAGGACCGCGCTCGTCGGGTTCATGATGCGCGTGTAGATGTTGCCCGGCACCTGCAGGGCGAACAGGTCCTGCGCGTGCTGCGCGTCGTCGAAGACGTACGAGGTCGTCTGGTAGATCGGGACGGCGCGCGCGTTCGTCGCGGGATCAGGCTCCTGGCCGTGGTGCAGCGCGATGGTCTCGGGACGCATCGGTGACGGACTCCTGACTGCTCGAAGACATGGGACAGTTGCGTTCCGGTGAGGAGCGCGACAGTCTGCCACCCCCGGCCGCTCGCGGTCAGGCCGGGGCCGGCAGCACGAACGACGTCGCGACCGCGGAGCTGCCCGGCTCGGCGATCTCCGGGTGCCGGGCCCCGGGCAGCAGGGCGACGTCGAACACCTCCTGGACGGCGTCCTCGAAGCGGACGAACCCGGCGACCGCCCCGGTGCGCAGGTCCACGACCCACACCCCGCTCGCTCGCTCGTCGAGGCGGCGGGTGAGCGGCAGGTCGCCGAACGTCGAGCGCTCGCGGATCTGCGAGAGGCCGACGAACGCGAGCGGGCCGGCGAAGGCGAGGCCGCGGGTGAACCCGGGCAGCGCCGCGACCGTCGTCAGCCGGCCGGTCGCCTCGTCGACGACCGACAGCTCGCCGCGGCCGGACTCCAGGACGTAGAGGCGCCCGTCGTGCCAGCGCGGCGAGTGCGGCATCGACAGCCCGCCGGCGACGATCTCGCCGGAGGCGACGTCGACCACCACGCCGCCGTCGGCGCGCCGCGCGCGCCAGCCGCCCGGCTCGTCGGCCGTGCCGAGCGTGGTCACGGTCGCGACCCGCCCGTCGCGGACGGCAAGGCCGTTGAGGTGGCAGCGGTCGCCGGGGGCGATCGCCGACACGAACGGCGGCCGCCAGCGCGGCACGAACGAGTGGTCGACGTCGAGCGTGGCCAGGCACGAGAACCCGGTGGCGACGACCCACAGCCGCCCCTCGGCGAACGCCATCTCGTGGACGGCGATGTCGCCGGTGACGTGCCGGTTGCGGGGCAGGTAGCAGGCGTCGTGCGTCCCCGGCGGCTCGAGCCGGGGCGCGACGTCGGGGGCGTCGCGGAAGTCCCACACCTCGGTGCGCGTCCCCAGCGCGAAGCGGCCGGGCGCGACCGCGATGCCCATCGGCTTGTCGAAGGCGCGGAAATGCGTGTTCAGCCGCTGGTCGTCGAGGGCGCGCGCGCAGACGAGGCGGCCGGCCTGGTAGGTCGAGATCAGCAGCGACGCGCCGAGCCGGCGCAGGATGGCGGGGACCGTCGTCGTGAAGCTCGAGCGGAACGCGAGCGGCCCGTCGACCGGGGGCGGCGGCGGGGCCTCCTCCCCGTCGGCGGCGAGGAGGTCGTCGAGGCGGGCCGCGACCTGCTCTGCCGCGCGCGCCGGCCCGCCCGCCGCCTCCGCCCGCCGCGCCCGCTCGACCGGGGCGAGCATCGCCTGGTCGTAGGTGAGCCCGAGGAAGCCGCACAGGCGCCGCAGCTCGGCGCGGGGGTCGGCGAGGAGCCGCTCGCGCCCGACGACGCACCAGCGCTCCGGGGCGAGCGCCTCGAGCGCGGCCAGCAGCGCGGCGGCCGCCTCGTGCCAGGCGTCCGGGGCGACGCCCTCGCGCAGGCAGGCCTCCAGGTCGCGGCGGACGAGGACGAAGCGCGCGTCGGGCCGCTCGGCGGCGAGCTCGCCGACGCGGGCGGCGTGCTCGGGGCCGGCGAGCAGCGGGCCGGCGTCGACGGCCGCCTCCAGGGCCTCGGCCACGACCTCGGGGCGGGCCCCGGGCGGGCCCACGACGACGATCACAGCGGCGGCGCCGGGCATCGGCGAGAGCCTAGGCGCCGCACGGCGGCATGGACGGATGTTCGTAACGGGAGCGGCTCGTCCGATCCGTATGTTTGCTGCGCCGATGGGAGAGCGAGAGATGTCACGGGCGCACGCCCGCCGTCGCGACCGCGCCCGCCGGCGCGCGGCCGTGCTGGCCCGCCGGACCGCGATCGCCGGGGCCGCACTGGGAGCCGGCGCGCTGGCCGCCGCCCCCGCGGCGGACGCGGCCACCTACGTCGTGCGGTCGCTCGACGACGCCGGGCCCGACACGCTGCGCGCCGCGATCACCGCCGCCGGCTCCGATCCGGGGCACGACACGATCACGTTCGAGGCCGGGCTGAGCGGCACCATCCACCTCGCGAGCCCGCTGCCGGTGATCGCGACCCCGATGACGATCGAGGGCCCGGGCGCCGACGTCGTGACGATCGACGGCGGCGGGGCCGTCGGGCTCTTCCTGATCGACACGGTCGTCCGCGGCGCCCCGGTGACGATCTCCGGGCTGACCCTGGCCAACGGCCGGGCGTCGGACGGCGCCGCGATCTTCAGCGAGGACGCGCTCCTCACCGTCCGCGACAGCGTCATCACCGGCAACACGGCCACGTCGACCGGCGGCGGCATCACCAGCCGCAACGGCGGGCTCGTCATCTCCGGCTCGGAGATCTCCGGCAACACGGCCGGCCACTACGGCGGCGGCGTCCACTACGACGGGATCACCACCGGCGCCCACGGGATCTCGATCACCGACAGCGTCGTCAGCGGCAACACGTCGGCGCGCGAAGGCGGCGGCCTGTCGCTCTACGACGTGTACGCCGACGCGGAGGTCCTCCGCACCACCGTCTCCGGCAACACGGCCGGCCGCAACGGCGGCGGCCTCTGGTTCGAGGACACCTACAACGGCGTCACCGTCGAGGTCGTGGACTCGACCGTCTCGGGCAACACGACCGCCTGGGCCGGCGGCGGCATCTCCTTCGGCGAGAACTTCACCGGCCTCACCCAGGTCGTCGACTCGACGATCGTCGACAACCAGGCCAGCCACGGCGGCGGCGGCGTCCAGTTCGCCGACGTCAACGACGCGGGCCGCTTCGCCGTCGTCGGCTCCACGATCACGGGCAACACCGCGACCGAGCGGGGCGGCGGGATCTTCCGCGGCTACCACACCGCCGGCGGGACCGACACGCCGCTCGAGGTCACGAGCACGGTCGTCTCCGACAACGTCGCCGGCACCGAGGGCCCGGACATCGGCCAGGGCGACACCGTCACCGGCGACCTGACGCTCGGCAACAGCCTCGTCGGCGACCCGTCGGGCGCGGTCTTCGTCGAGACGCCGAACGGCAACCTGTTCAACGTCGACCCGCAGCTCGGGCCGCTGGCCGACAACGGCGGGCCGACCCGGACGCGGATGCCGTCGGCGTCGAGCCCGCTGCTCGACGCCGGGCTCTCCGGCGGGCGGGCGACCGACCAGCGCGGGCTGGCGCGCACCGTCGACCTGCCGTGGGCGCCGCCGCGCCTGAACAGCGACGGGACCGACATCGGCGCCGTCGAGGTCCAGCACGCGCCGGCCCCGGCGGTCACGGCGGCAGCGCCGGTCGTCACCTCCTCGACGCCGGTCTCCGGGACGGCCGGGACCGCGGTGACGATCACCGGCGGCGACTTCGCCACGACGAACCGCGTCCTGTTCGGCGACACGCCCGCGAGCTACGTCGTCAACGGCCACGACCAGATCACCGCGACCGCCCCCGGCGGGCTGAGCGGCACGGTCGCGATCGTCGTCGTCACCGGCACGGGCCGCAGCGCGCCGACGCCGGCCGCCCAGTTCACCTACGTGCCCCCCGCGTCGGCCGCGGGCACCGCCGCGGTCCCGTCGAGCCTGCGCCTCGTCTGCGCCCGGGTCCCGACGCTCGTCGGGCGCACGCTCGCCGCGGCGCGCCGCATCCTCGACCGCGACGGCTGCCGCGAGGTCGAGCTCGCCCGCAAGGGCACCCGCCGGGCGGGCGACCGCCGCATCGTCGCCCAGCGGCCGGCGGCCGGCACCCCGCGCTACCAGGGCCAGCGGATCGTCGTCAAGCTCGAGCCGCCGCGGCGCCACCGCCGCTGAGGGCGCCGTTGTCGGATCGACGCCGCCAGGCGAGCGCGATCGGACCAACGCGGCTTCGGGCGCCCGTGGTTCCCCCCGCGGACCCGGGGGCG
>JADGIB010000133.1 GCA_019683665.1 Solirubrobacteraceae bacterium | reverse complement strand
CGCGCGCCTGGTGCGCGCGAGGCCGAGCCCGCGGGAGACCGGCGTCAGCCGGTCGGCAGGTGGTAGGTGAAGGCGCGCCCGCCCTTGCGGCAGAGCGTCACCGTCGGGTGCTCCTTGGCGCCCTTGGCGACGAGCGGCACGCGCGCCCGGGTGCGCCAGCCGCGCGGGCACCAGCGGTCCTGGTGCGCGGCCTCGTTGGCCCGGTGCAGCGCCTGCCGGCAGGACATGCCGCGCCGGAACAGGCTCAGCTCGAGGATGTGGCGCACCGAGCAGCCGGTCACGCGCACGCCGTCGGCGGTCGCGGTGACCGTCGGGGCCGCGGCGGCGGGCGCGGCCGCGGCGCCGGCCAGGCCGGCGGTCGCGAGCGCGAGGGCGGTGAGGCGTCGGATCGACGGGCGCATCAGGCGGTGACCTCCAGCGTCGGCGTGGCCTGCTGGCCGCGGATGTTGCGGACGGTGCAGCGGTACGGGGCCGAGCGGTCGATCACGCCGTTGCGGACGACGTCGCACGACATCTCGTTGGAGCCGACGATCGGGTTGTCGTAGCTGTAGCGGACCCCGTAGCCGGTGTCGCCGATGGCCAGCCACACGCTGCCCGACGGGCCGCCGCCGCCCTGGTCGACGAGCTTGCTCTCGACCCGGAACCTCGCCGACCCGCCGGCTGCCAGCGAGTCCGGCGGGAGGCTCGCCCACTGGCCGGTGTCGAGCACGGCGCTGTCGCAGTTCAGCGGCTGCCCGGTCCGGTTGACGATCGTCGTCGTGATCGAGCTCGTCGACGACTTCTCGCCGCCGGGGGCGGACTGGGCCCACACCCCGCGGCCGCTCACGCGGCAGGCCGTCCACGGCGTGTCGTTCGTGAGCGCGCGGATGATCGCGTTGCCGCGGTCGGGGCCGTAGCGGGTGATGACGGCGGCGACGAAGTCCTCCCAGACCGCCTTGGCCTGGGCGCGGGCGCCGGTCACGGCGCGCTGGAAGTTGTCGCCGATCGTGCCGCGCGGCGTCGACGGGCTCGACGTCTGCCCGGTCCGCCAGTCGATGAGGCCCTTGTCCTTGTTCAGGGTGCTGTGGCCGACCCGGTCGGGGCACAGCCGCTTGTCGAGGAGCGCCGTGATCGGGATCGCGAGCGCGCTCAGCCAGTTGACGAGGTCCTGGGCGCTGTCGTCGCAGCCGGAGATCGGGGCCTCCTGGGCCTGCATCTGCTCGGCGGTCGGCAGCAGGTTCGTCGGCACCGGGTAGCGCAGGAACGGGACGAGGTTCGCGCGGCCGAGGCCGAGCGGGTTGGTGATGTCGTACGTCGCCGCGGTGATGATGCGCCCGTCGGGGCCGGTCTCGGCCGGCTTCGTGATCTGCGGCCTGGACGGGTTGGCCGTGTCGGCCCAGTTCGTGTGCGACCAGAAGTCCTCGGCGGCGTGCAGGGCGCGGCCGAGGAACTCGAGCGCGTTGCACTTGGCCCGCCCGATGTTGCCGCTGCCCATCGTGCAGGTCGGGATGTTCACGTCGGTCTGGCCGAGGATCGCCCGGCCGGACGCGTCGACCGTGCCGCCGGCCGCCTCGACCGCGCGGTCGAGGTTGCGGCCGAAGTTCGTGACGCAGTCGGCGATCGCCTGCGCCGCCCGGGCGGCGTTCGACGTCTCGTAGGGCTTGCCCGGCAGGTAGTCGGCGTCGTCGCAGTGGGCCTCGGGGTGGCCGATGATCTCGAGCGGGCTGTCGGGGATGCCGACGCCGCCGAGCGTGCCGCCGGTGCCGGCCAGCTGGTCCATGGACAGCGGCTGGAAGCACGGCGTCGGGGCGCCGACCGCTTCGCAGGACAGCACGCGCGTGATCTTCTCGTGCTCGGCGTGCTGCCCCATCTTGCCGTCGATCGTGCCGAACCCGCTGGCGGCGCTCGGCAGCGCCAGCGTGGCGGCGACGGCTCCCGCCGCGAGCAGGCTGCGGCGGATGGTCGTCGGGGACACGAAGCTCCTTCCTGGTTGCACCAACAGGGTCGCGCGGACCCTGTGGCGCCACAGCGGGCCGCGCGCGGTGATATCGGACGGACCCGTCTCCGACTTGAGCGGCGGGCCGGCGCGCCTAGGCCGGCGCGCCGGCCTCGCGCACCGACCACGCGCTGCCGGGCCGCAGCGCGCCGCGGACGACGACCCACGGCCAGCGGTCCTCGGAGCCGTCGTGGGCGACGTTCAGCGCGGTGAACGTCAGCGCCCGCTCGACGAAGTCGAGCGTCAGGCCGATGAGCCGGTGCATGCCGACGTCGAGCGTGAACTCGCCGGGCAGCAGCGTCGCGTCGATGCGGGCGCGGATCTCGTGGCGGCCCGGGCTCAGCGACAGGACCGGGCGGCCGCCGTCGACGCTCTGGACGGTCGCCACGCGCGTCCCGTCGGCGCTGGACAGGCCGAGCTCGACGACGCCGTCGGGCACCGGCTCGCTCACGCGGAACGTCATCGCGACCGTGAACGGCTGGCCGAGCTCGACGCGGTCGGTCGGCCGGTCGTCGTCGCCGAGCAGCGCGACCCGCTCGAGCGTGACCGCGCCGGTCGTCGAGCGCGGCACGTCGGGGCCGATCGTCGCGACGCCGCCCTCCTGGGTGGCGCCCGCGTGGTGGAGGTACTGGGCGACGACCTCGCTCGTCGGGCCCTCGGCCCGCACGCGGCCGCCGTCGATCCAGTACGCGCGCGTGCACAGCCGCTGGACGGCGCTGAGCTGGTGGGAGACGAAGACGACGGTCCGCCCGCCGCGGGCGACGTCGTCCATCTTCCCAAAGCACTTGCGCTGGAACTCGGCGTCGCCGACGGCGAGCACCTCGTCGACGAGGAGGATGTCGGTGTCGAGGTGGGCGGCGACCGCGAACGCGAGCCGCACGTACATGCCGCTCGAATAGCGCTTGACCGGCGTCTCCAGGAACCGCTCGATCCCGGAGAAGGCGACGATCTCGTCGAAGCGCCGGTCGATCTCGGCCCGGCGCATCCCGAGGATCGTGCCGCTGAGGTAGACGTTCTCGCGGCCGCTGAGCTCCGGGTGAAAGCCGGTGCCGACCTCCAGCAGCGTGCCGACCCGGCCGGTGAGCTCGATGCGCCCCTCGGTCGGCGGGGTGATCCGCGACAGGCACTTCAGCAGCGTCGACTTGCCGGCGCCGTTGCGCCCGACGAGGCCGACGACCTCCCCCTTGCGGACGGTCAGGTCGACGCCGCGCAGCGCCCAGAAGTCGCGGCCCTTCGGGGCGCGGCGGCCGATCCGCTCGCTGAGCAGGTCGGTCTGCGCGCCGCCGAGCCGGTAGCGCTTCCCGAGCCCCGAGACGCGGATCGCGACGTCCTCAGATGACATCGGCGAAGTCCCGCTCCGCTCGCGTGAAGAACCAGGCGCCGGTCACCAGCAGCACCGCCGCGCTCGCCAGCGGGATCGCCAGCAGCGCCCCCGGCCAGCCGGCGTCGGGGAAGAGCATCCAGCGGTACGTCTCGAGCACGCCGACCATCGGGTTGAGGGCGTAGATCGGCTGGGCGGCGTCGGGCACGACGTCGAACGGGTAGACGATCGGGGTCACGAACAGGCCGACCATGATGAGGAACGGCACGACGAGCCGGATGTCCCGGTAGCGGACGTTCAGGGCGCTCAGCCACAGGCCGATCCCGAGCGCGACCATCAGCGTCACGACGACGAGCACCGGCACGAGCAGGATCTGCACCGGCGGCACGACCCCGTAGGCGAGCTGGACGACCAGCGCGATGAGGAACGCGGGCACGAAGTCGATCGCCGGCGGCAGCACCGCGGCGATCGGGATGACCATCCGCGGGAACCAGACCTTGCCGATCAGCTCGCGCGAGGCGACGGTCGAGTCCGACGCGAACTGCATCGCCTGGCTGAAGTACAGCCACATGACCATGCCGGTCAGCGCGAACACCGGGTAGGGGACGCCCGCCCCGGACGGCACCTTCGCGTAGTGGCCGAGGAAGACGCTGAAGACGACGGCGAGCAGCAGCGGCTGCAGGATCGCCCACACGGTCCCGATCAGCGTCTGGCGGTAGCGGATCGAGACGTCGCGCTTGACGAGGAAGAACGCGAGGTCGCGGTAGTCCCACAGCTCCCGCAGGTTCGGCGCCTGCCAGCCGCGCGGCGGGACGATGACGCGCGTGTCGGCCACTTACGCCGCCGCGGCCATCCGGTCCGCGTGCTTGGCGATGCACGCGGCGATGAACGCCTCGTTCTCCCGGGTCCAGGCGATCTGGCGCTCGAGGCCCTCGCGCAGCCCGACCTCGGCCTTGAAGCCGAGCTCGCGCTCGGACTTCTCGGTCGCGCCGAAGCGCCGGCCCGAGCGGTCCCAGTCGCGCGGCGGGGCGATCTCGACGCGGCCCGACCCGCACAGCTCGACGATCGTCTCGGCCAGCTCGCGGATCGACGTCTCCACCCCGGAGGCGAGGTTGTAGACGCCGCCCGGCTCGCCCTTCTCGGCGCAGGCGATGAGGCCGCGGGCCATGTCCTCGACGTAGATGAAGTCGCGGGTGGCGATCCCGCCGTTGTCGAGCGGCAGCGCCTCGTCGTGCAGCGCCTTCCACACGAACGTCGGGGTCACGTTGCGCCAGACGGTGTGGATCGTGCCGCGCCAGCGCCCGGCGCCGAGCACCTCGCCCGGCCCGTACACGTTCTGGAAGCGGGCCTTGACGATCGGCAGCCCCTCGCGCATCCAGAAGTAGTTGCCGTACAGCTCGCCGACGACCTTGCTGATCTGGTACGGCGAGTCGAGGTAGAGCGAGACCGGCGCGTCCTCCTGGGTGGCGCTCGCCGCCTCGAACGTCTTCTCGGCCACCGTGCAGCCGGCGCCGGCGTAGACGACCTTGCGCAGGCGCTTGATCTGCGACAGCCGCTGGAACAGCTTCAGCGACGTCAGCAGGTTGTGCTCGTGGTCGGCCAGCGGGTCGGCCATCGAGGACTGGTTGCCGTGGTAGGTGACGAGGTTGAACGCGAGGTCGAGGTCCTCGGGCAGCGAGGCGAGGACGTCGTCGTCGTTGATCGAGGCCTCGACGAGCGTCGCGCCCTCGGGGACGTTCTCGCGCTCGGAGCTGAGCAGGTTGTCGACGACGAGCACCTCGTCCCCGCGCTCCAGGAGCGCGCGGACGAGGTTGGATCCGACGAAGCCGGCGCCGCCGGCGACGAGCACCTTCGCCATCAGGAGCGCACCCGCAGCTGCTCTTCCTTGAGGTGGGTGTACGTCTGCTCGATCCCGTGCTCCTGGTACCAGGCGATCGCCTGGGCGACGCCGTCCTCGAGCGCGACGCTCGTCCTCCAGCCGAAGTCGGCGTTCGTGCGCGACGGGTCGAGGAGGATCGACGGGGCGTCGTCGGCGGCGCGCGGGCGGATCTCGACGTCGATCTCGCCCATGCCCAGCGCCTTCGTCACCGCGTCGAACAGGTCCTTGATCGCGACGTCGGAGCCCGACGACACGTGGTAGGCGCCCGAGCCGACGCCGTCGACGAGCGCCTTGACGACGACGTCGACGAGGTCGGAGACGAACAGGAAGTCGCGCCGCGTGTCGGTGACGAAGCACGGCTTGCCCTGGGTGAGGCGGCTGAAGAACGTCGGCAGCGGGCCCGAGAGGTTGCGCGGGCCGTAGACGTTGGCCAGGCGGAAGCTCACCCAGTCCAGCGACGACAGGCGGACGTAGTTCTCGCCGGCGGTCTTCGAGATCGCGTAGCTCGACTCGTACGGGCGCAGCGGGTGGCCGAGCGTGATCGGCTGCTCCTCCGGCTTGACGCCGTAGCAGAGCGCGGTCTGGAAGTAGACGAAGCGCCGGACGCCGAGCCGCTCGGCGGCCTTCACGACGATCGCGGTGCCGAGCGCGTTCGTGCGCGCGTCCTCGGCCCACGCGTCGGGGTCCTTGTAGGAGGCGGCGGCGTGCGCGACCGCGTCGGGGCGGAACTCGTCCATCACCCCGTCGAAGAACGCCTCGTCGGCGATCGAGCCCTCGACGATCGTCAGGCGGTCCTGCGGCGTGAGGTTGTCGCGGCGGCTCGTGGCGTAGGTGTCGACGGTGCAGACCTCGTGGCCGTCGGCCAGGAGGCGGTCGGCCAGGTGCGAGCCGATGAAGCCGCCCCCGCCCGTGATGAGGATCTTCATGTGATGGTCGTCTCCGTGGTCGGGGCGAGCATCGAGCGGAACTCGTGCTCGCGGTCGTGGAAGCGCTGCTGCCACAGCTCGAGGCTGAGCAGCCCCCAGAACGTGCGCCCGAACTTCGCCTCGCCGTCGAGCGCGTCGAGGACGGCGCGGCGGTCGTAGAGCTCGCGGTCGGTCGCGAACGTGTCGCGCAGGTGGTCGCGGGCCGGTCCGCGCGCCCACTCGACGAGCGGGACCGGGAAGCCCATCTTGTCCTGGCGCTGGGCGATCGCCTCGGGCACGCAGGCGCGGGTGGCCCGGGCGAAGACGTGCTTGAGCCGGCCGCCGGGGAACTTCACGTCGGCGGGGATCGTCGCCGCCAGCTCGACGAGCGGGTGGTCGAGCAGCGGCACGCGCGACTCGAGCCCGTGCGCCATCGAGACGCGGTCCTCGACCTGCAGCAGCGCGGGCAGCAGCGTCTTGAAGTCGAAGTGCGTCATCTTGTCGAAGTACGACTCGTGGCCGACGTTGCGCCCGTTGAAGATCTCGGCGAAGGCGTGGAACGGGTCGTAGTCGCCGAGGGCGGACACGTCGACGAGCCGCTCGACGTCCGGCGCGCGGTTGATGAGGCGGAAGTAGCGCTCGTCGAGCTCGCCGAACAGCCCCTCGCGCCAGAACTGCTGGAGCATCGGCTTGTAGTTCCGCAGCGACGCGAGCTGGGGGATGATCGACTCGTAGGTGACGACGAAGTTCCCGTTGTGCATCGTGCCCTCGATCGCGGCCTTGATGCACTGCTCGAAGTAGGCGATGAGGTAGCGGGTGTAGCCGCCGAAGATCTCGTCGCCGCCCTGGCCGCCGAGGATCACCTTCACGTCGCGGGCGGCCGCCTCCGACACCATGAACTGCGGGAACGAGCCGGGGCCGGCGACCGGGAAGTCGAGGTGGTAGATGACCCGGCCGATCTCGCGCATGAAGTCGTCGACGCCGATGTCGATGACGGTCAGGTCCAGGCCGCGCTCCTGGGCGACGATCCGCGCGTAGCCGGACTCGTCGTACTCGGGCCCCTCGGTGAAGCGGCCGGTGAAGCCCTTCATCGGCTCGCTCGCGTACAGGGACGCCAGGCTCGCGACCGCGCTGGAGTCCAGGCCGCCGGAGACGTAGGCGCCGACCGGCACGTCGGAGCGCAGGTGCAGGCGGACGCTCTCGTGCAGGAGCGCCTCGATGCGCTCCTCGAACCACGTCTCGCGGTGGTGCCAGTCGAGGTCGTAGTAGACCTCCCAGTAGCGCTCGGGCCGGGCGACGCCGCCGCGCACGACGAGCCGGTGGCCGGGCAGCAGCTCGCGCACGCCCGCGAACAGGGTCTTGCCGGCCAGGCAGAACTGGAAGGCGAGGTAGTCCTTCAGCCCCTCGGGGTCGGTGCGGATCGCGGGCAGGAACGGCAGCAGCGCCTTCGCCTCGGAGGCGAAGTAGAGGACGTCGCCGACCTGCGCGTAGTAGAGCGGCTTGACCCCGAAGCGGTCGCGGACGAGCAGCAGCTCGCCGCCGGGCTCGTCCCACAGCGCGTAGGCGAACATGCCGCGCAGCCGGTCGACCGCGTTGGCGCCCCAGCGCTCGTGGGCGCGCAGGAGCACCTCGGTGTCGGTGCGCGTGCGCCACGCGCCGCCGAGCTCCTCGCGCAGCTCCGGCCAGTTGTAGATCTCGCCGTTGAACGTCGTGACGCGCCCGCCCGGGCCGGCCATCGGCTGGCGGCCGGCGGGCGTTGGGTCGAAGATCGACAGGCGCCGGTGCGCGAAGCCGACGTGGCCCCGCGGGTGGGTCCACGTGCCGTGGTCGTCGGGGCCGCGGTGCGCGATCAGCTCGCCCATCACGTCGAGGCGACGGGCGAGGTCGGGCACGGGCTCTCCGCGCAGGTTGATGGCTCCGGCGATGCCGCACATACGTGTGGTGATCCGAACGAGCCGGACGGAGGGAAGTCGCGCCGGGGCGCCGAGGGCCTACCTTCCCAAGCCGTGAACGTGACCGGAATCGAACAGGGATCGTACTTCCTGGGCCGGCTCAGCTCGGTGCTCGGCGGGCGGGACCTGTTGCCCTACCTGGGGGAGCTGCACGCCTCCCCGCTGCCCCGCCGCTTCGAGGAGATCGTCGCCGACGAGCCCGCGTTCGAGACGAAGCGCTTCACGTCGATCTGGCAGCTGCGCCTCTACCGCGTCTGGGTGTACTGCCTCGTGCGCGCGCTGCGCCCGGCGGTGTTCGTCGAGACCGGCGTCCTGCACGGGATGACGAGCGCGTTCGTGCTCGAGGCGATGCGCGTCAACGGCCGCGGGCGGCTCATCTCGATCGACCTGCCCTCCTACGCGGAGACCGGCCCGGCCAACCGCGACGGCTACACCGGGACGCTGCCGCCCGGGCGCGAGCCCGGCTGGCTCGTCCCCGAGGAGCTGCGCGGCCGCTGGGAGCTGCACCTCGGCGCCTCGCTCGACCTCCTGCCCGGGATCCTCGACGGGCTCGACCGCCTCGACGTGTTCCTGCACGACTCCGACCACACGTACGAGACGATGCGCGGCGAGTTCGAGCTCGCCTGGCCGAAGCTCGCCGAGGGCGGCGCGCTGATCGCCGACGACTCGACCGACAACACCGCGTTCGCCGAGCTGTGCGAGCGGGTCGGGCGCACCCCGCTGCTGTTCCCGAACCCGAACGAGCAGCTCCACGACGAGGCGCGCTGCGGCCTGATCCTGAAGTAGGCGCCGCTCAGCGCGGCGTCGTCGCCTCCTGGATGCAGCGCTGGACCTTCGCCTCGGCCTCGGGGTCGAGCATCCCCTGCGAGGCGATCTCGAGGACGTTGCCGACCGGCTGGGCCGCGGTCGCGGCGACGATCGCGTAGTCGGTCGGGCGCTTCTGCTGGAGCTGGATGAGCCGCTCCTGGATGTCCTCGTAGCCGTACTGGGCGGCCTCGACGTACGGGAAGACGATGAGCGTCACCGGCTTGCCCTTCAGCGTCACGGTGAACCCGGTGCCGCCCATGCTCACCGCGTAGTCGACGGTCGGCTGGAACCACTCGAACGTGTCGGCCGGCCTCCCGCCGACGCACGTCTGCAGGACCGCCGCCTGCGCCGTGGCGTCGAGCTTCTGCGGCGTCGTCGGGGTCGTCGCGGGGGTGGTGGCGGGCGCGGTGGCGACCGTCGGCGGCGTCGGTTGGGCCGCCCCCCCCGGGGGGGGGGGGGCGGGCCGGGGGTGAGAAGAA
>JADGIB010000132.1 GCA_019683665.1 Solirubrobacteraceae bacterium | reverse complement strand
TTTGTATACTGCCCTGGCGTCATGCCGGTCGCGACCGCCAGGTCGCGGACCGTCGCCGCGGGGCCGACCCGCGCGAACGCCTCGATCAGCTCCAGCGCCCGCCCGACCGAGCGGATGAACTCGCGCGGGCGCCCGTCGGCGTCCGCCCTCACCCCCACGGTCACGTCGCTCATCGCGTCCCCGGCAGCGCGAACCCGAACAGCAGGCGCCGGCGCGGCGGCGTCGCCTCGGCGTGGACGAGATGGCGGCGCGAGTAGCGCTCCAGCCGCCGCCACGCGACGGTGACGACGAGCACGATCGCCAGGTAGATCGCCGCGGCCGCGGTGTAGAACTCGAACGGCAGGTCGTAGAACTGCGCCCAGCGCTGGCTCTCGCGCATCAGCTCGGTCACGCCGACGACCGACAGGACCGAGGTGTCCTTGACGATGTCGACGAAGACGTTGCCCATCGCGGGCAGGCTGACCTGGACGACCTGGGGCAGGTGGACCGTGCGGAACCACGTCCACCGCGACAGGCCGAGCGCGAGCGCGGCCTCCTTCTGCCCCGGGGGCACGGCGTCGTAGCCGGCCCGGAAGACCTCGGCCATGTAGGCGCTGTTGAGCAGCGACAGCGCGAGGATGCCGGCCGGGACCGGGTTGAACTGGAACCCGCCGGCGGCGGCCAGGCCGAAGAAGAGCCACAGCAGCAGGACGTAGAGCGCGATCCCGCGCATGACCTGGATGAGCACGAAGCCCGCCACGCGGATCGGCACCGAGCGCGACCGGCGCATCCCGGCCAGGATCAGGCCGCCCACGATCGACAGCGCGAAGGAGACGACCGAGATGAGGGCCATCGTGCCGATGCCCGACAGCAGCGCCCCGCGCTGCTCCCACACGGGGGTGAAGTCGACGCCGGCGATCATCGCTGCCCCCGCGAGAGCCAGCGCTCGGCGACGCCCGCGGCGAGCGCGGCGACGAGCGTCACCCCGATGATGAGGACCGCCGCGGCGGTGTAGAGCTCGAACGGCTTGAACTCGTTCACCGCGACGAGCTTGGCCACGTAGAACATGTCGGCCATGCCGATGACGGAGACCAGCGTCGCCCCCTTCAGGAGCATCACGAACAGGTTCATCGCCGGAGGCAGCGCGGTCCGCGCCGCCTGCGGCACGAGCACGAGCCGGAACGCCTGGCTGCGGGAGAGGCCGATCGCGGCGGCCGCCTCGCGCTGCCCGGCCGGGACCGCGTTCAGGGCCGAGCGGTAGATCTCGGCCATGTAGCCCGAGCCGGTCAGGCCGAGCGCGAGCGCGCCGGCCGAGAAGTCGCCGAGGCTGAACAGGCCCTGCTGCGCGGCCGCGTAGTAGAGCCAGAAGATGACGACGAGCAGCGGGATCCCGCGCGCGAGCGCGATCCAGGCGGTCGCCGGCGCGCGCAGCAGCGGCGACACCGACGCGCCGGCCAGGGCGAGCGGGAGCCCGAGGACGACGGCGATCCCGAAGCCCGCCGCCGCGACCTCGACCGTGAGCAGGAGCCCGTCGAGGAGCGGGTCGAGGTTGTCGGTGATGACCGACGTGTCGAACGCGGCCACCGGGACCATCGTCAGACGGCCTCCTGGAGGATCGACGACAGGAACGCGCGCGTGCGCTCGCTCTCGGGCTCGCGGAAGTGCGCGGGCGGGCCCTGCTCGACGATGCGCCCGTGGTCCATGAAGATCACGCGGTCGGCGACCTCCATCGCGAAGCGCATCTCGTGGGTGACGACGAGCATCGTCATCCCGTCCTGCGCCAGCTGGCGCATGATCGCGAGGATGCCGGCGACGAGCTCGGGGTCGAGCGCCGAGGTCGCCTCGTCGAACAGCATGAGCTTCGGGTCGAGCGCGAGCGCGCGGGCGATCGCCACGCGCTGCTTCTGGCCGCCCGAGAGCCGCTCGGGGTAGGCGTCCGCCTTCGCGCCCATCCCGACCTTCTCCAGCTCGGCCTGCGCGCGCTCGTCGGCCTGGGCGCGCGAGAGGCCGCGCGTCTTGCGCAGCCCGAGCGCGACGTTCTGGCGGGCCGTGAGGTGCGGGAAGACGTTGAACTGCTGGAACACCATGCCGATCTCGGACCGCAGCGCGGTGAGGCGGCGCTCCTCGCGCGCGCCGAGGATCGGCAGGAGGCGGTGGGGCGTCGGCGGGCGGTACTCCTCGCCGTCGAAGACGATGACCCCGTCCGAGGGCGGGGCGATGAAGTTCACGCAGCGCAGCAGCGTGCTCTTGCCCGAGCCGCTGGGGCCGATGACGCACACGACCTCGCCCCTGCGGACCTGGAGGTCGGTCGGGTGCAGCACGGTCGTGTCGCCGAAGCGCTTGGTGACGCCGCGCAGCTCGAGCAGCGGCCCGCCCGCCGCCGTGTCCTGGTCGTGGCCAGCGGGCACGATCGCTCCCGCGCGCTAGCCCGCGTAGGCGGCGACGAGATACGGGTCGCGGACCGGCGCCGAGCGGACGCCCTCGCGGTCGATCTTCGACGCCACGAACTGCTGCCAGAGGTTGGCGAGCGTGAGGTCCGACGCCTTGTTCTGCATGGAACACCGTGACGAACTGGTGCAGCGGCGTGTCGCCGAGCGGCATGAAGTAGGTGTTCCAGGCGGTGGCGACGGGCTCGGGCTCGATGAGCGCCAGGCCCTTGGCCTTCGCGTCGGCGACCGCGTAGTCGCCGATGAACAGCGCGTCGGAGCGGCCGGTCTCCGCGTCGGCCATGGCCGAGACGTCGTCGGCGAGCTCCTTGAGCTTGGCCTTCGGGAACAGGAGCTTGGCCGTGTTGGCCTGCGCCGAGCCGGCGAGCACGGCGATCGTGATCCCGCTGTCGTTGAGCTGGGACTTGTCGGTCAGGTTCAGGCCCTTGCGCTGGAACAGGTAGGTGCCCTCGAGGAACGTCGGCGCGTACGCGAAGGCCACCTGCTGGGCCCGCTCGGGCGTGTTGACCGCGGCGATCCCGGCGATGTCGAAGCGGCCGGCGGCCTGGGCGGCGAACAGCTCCTGGAAGGGGACCTCGACCCACTCCGGCTTGGCCCCGAGCGCCTCGGCGAGGAGCTTGGAGACCTCGACCGCGTAGCCGGTCGGCTCCTTCGTCTTCGGGTCGCGGTACTGAAGCGGCTCGAACGCGAGGTCGACGCCGAAGCGGATCTTCTTGTCGCGCTTGATGCGCTCCAGGATCGACTCCGACGCGGGCACGCTCTCGCCGCCGGAGGTCGTCTGGGCGCCGGCCTCGTCGTCGTTGCTGGTCAGCCCGCAGCCCACCAGCGTGCCGGCCAGCACGGTGCCGGCGCCGGCCATCAGCATCTGACGCCGGCTGCGGCCCTTCTGGCCCTGGTCGGGACCCTGCTGGGTCCGGTCGCAAGCGGTCTCGTCGTGGTCCATGAACGGTCCCCTCCTCGAACGTGGGACGCCGAAAACGGTCACCAGTCAGCGTGCTCGCTATGCGAGCACTTGCCCGCATCATGATTTCACGTCGTCGCCCGCCCATGCAACCCCGATGCGCACGAACGTGCGAATTGCGTACGGATCCGGACCCCGGAAGGTCCGCACGCTGACCCTCCGGGGCCCCGACCGCCCAGGGCTCAGCGGATGTAGCTGGCCCCGTTGACGTCGAGCGTCGCGCCCGACAGGTGGCGGGCCCGCCCGCTGGCCAGGTAGACGACGAGGTCGGCGATCTCCTCCGGCGGCACCCACTCGTCCATCGCCAGCGCGCGCGTGATGACCTCGCGCCCGCCGACCTGGCGGGCGGCGTCCTCGGACATCTGCGTGTCGACGACGCCGGGGGCGATGACGTAGGCGAGCAGCCCGTCGGCGGCGTGGGCGCGCGCGAGCGTCTGGGTCGCCGCCTTGACCGCGGCCTTCGAGGCCGAGTAGGCGATCAGGTGCGGGTTCGTCGAGCCGCGCTGGGCCGCCCAGCTCGAGAGCGTGACGAGGACGCCGGCGCGGCGCGCGACGAAGTGGCGGGCCGCCTCGCGCACGAGCGCCATCGGACCGGCGACGTTGACGGCGAGCGTCGACGCCCACGTCTCGTCCCACGCCTCGTCGGAGCTGTCGAGCGGCGAGGCGAGCATCTGCGCGGCGTTGGAGACGAGGACGTCGACCCCGCCCTTCCAGGCGAGCGCCTCCCGCCACAGCTCCCGCGCGGCGGCCGGCTCGGCGAGGTCGGCCCGGCAGAGCAGGCGGCGCTCCGCCGGCACGTCGGCGACGGCGGCGGCGGCGCCGTCGGCGTCGCTGCGGTAGTGGGCGATGACGTTCGCGCCGGCGGCGCCGAGCGCGCGGGCGGTCGCGGCGCCGATGCCCTTCGAGGCGCCGGTGACGAGGACGGTTCGGCCTGTGAGGTCGTGCATCGTTCGATGGTCGCACGACGGTGCGATCACCGTACGTCTCGTCAGCTCTCGGGCGGCGCGTCGAAACGGCTCAGCGCGCCCGCGCTCGCGGCGACGACGAGGACGATCGCGACGATCTCGCGCGCGACGAGCGGCTGGCCCAGCGCGACGAAGCCGACGAGCGCGGCGACGGCCGGCTCGATCGACAGCAGGACGCTGAAGACGTGGCGCGGCATCCGCCGCAGCGCCTCGGTCTCCAGCGTGTACGGGATCGCCGAGCTGAGGATCCCGGCCGCCGCCCCGACGGCGAGGACCTCGGGGCGCAGCAGGCCGCCGCCCGCCTCGGCCACGCCGGGGACGAGCGGGACGAGCGTGCCGACCGCCATCGCCAGCGCGACCCCCTCGGCGCCCGGCACCCGCGCGCCGACCCGGCCGGCGAGCACGATGTAGGCGGCCCAGCCGCCGCCGGCGGCCAAGCCGAAGGCGAGGCCGGCCGCGTCGATCGTCTCCGCGCCGCCGGGGTTGGCCAGCAGGACGATGCCCGCGCCGGCGAGGACGACCCACAGGAGATCCAGCGGCCGGCGCGACCCGACGATCGCGACGCCGAGCGGGCCGACGAACTCGACCGTGACCGCGATGCCGAGCGGGAGGCGGTCGAGCGCCTCGTAGAACGTGAGGTTCATGACGCCCAGCGCGACGCCGAACGCGGCGACGACGCGCAGCGTCTCGGCCGGGTGGCGGCCGAGGCGGGGGCGCACGACCGCGGCCATGACGAGCGCCGCGGCAGCGATGCGCAGCAGGCACGCGCCGGCCGGCCCGACCTCCTCGAACAGCGTCGTGCCCGCCGCCGCGCCGACCTGCGTGGAGACGATCGCGCCGAGCACGAGCACCGGCGGCGGCACCGCCGGGCGCCGCCGGGCTACGGCTTCAGCCGGCGTCCCGTCCGGAACAGCCACGAGGACCACACGACCATGACCGCGGCCAGGGCGCCCGTCACCGCCAGGGCCAGCGCGACGCTCACGTCGCCGGCGCCGAGGAAGCCGTAGCGCATCGCCTGCACGAGGTAGAAGATCGGGTTCGCGTGGGAGAGCTCCTCCCACGGCGACGGCAGCAGGTCGACCGAGTAGAACACGCCGCCCAGGAACGTCAGCGGCAGGATCACGATGTTGTTGACGAAGCCGGCGTGGTCCCAGGTCTGCGCGTAGATGCCGACGACGACGCCGAGCGAGGCGAAGAGCGTCAGCCCGAGCGCGGTCGCGGCGACGAGGACGAGCGGTTGGCGCAGCGGGACGTCGGCCAGCGGCAGGGTGAGCGCCAGGAGCGCGAGCGCGATGAGCAGCGCCCGCACGACGCCGCCGAGCGTGAGCCCGAGGTTGATCTCCCACGGGCGCATCGGCGAGGCGAGGATGTCGTTGATGTAGCGGTCGAAGCGGGCCTGGAAGACGCTCGAGGAGTTGTTCGAGTAGGCGGCCTGCACCATCGCCATCGTGATGAGGCCGGGCACGATGAACACCTCGTAGTCGACGCCGCCGACCTCGCGGATGCGCCCGCCCAGCGACAGGCCGAAGACGACGATGAACAGGTAGGAGGAGACGACCGGCGCGGCGATCGTCTGCGACCACAGCTTCAGGACGCGCACCACCTCGCGGTGCGTGAGAGCGAGCAGGCCGGCCCGCATCACGCCGCGTTCATCGCCTTCATGTAGACCTCCGTCAGCGTGGCCGCGTCGAAGCGGCGGCGCAGCGCGTCCGCCGTGTCGCGCGCGAGCAGGCGGCCGTCGCGGATGAGCGCGATGTCGCGGCACAGCTCCTCGGCCTCCTCGAGGTAGTGCGTCGTGAGGAGGATCGTCGTGCCCTGCCCGTGCAGGCGGCGGATGTAGCGCCACAGCTCGATGCGCAGCTCGAAGTCGACCCCGGCGGTCGGCTCGTCGAGGATGACGAGCCGCGGCTCGTGCATGAGCGCGCGGGCGAGCAGCAGCCGCCGGCGCATGCCGCCCGACAGCGCCGGGGCGCGCACGCCGGCCTTCGCGCGCAGGTCGAAGACGTCCATCATCTCGCGCGCGCGCCGGCGCGCGTGCGCGCGGCTCATCCCGTAGTAGCCGCCGTGGAAGAGGAGCGTCTCCTCGACGTCGAGGAAGCGGTCGAGGTTGACGTCCTGCTCGGCCAGGCCGATGAGCCGCCGCGCCTCGCGCGAGGTGTGCGGGTGGCCGAAGACGCGGATCTCGCCGGCGGTGACGCGGATGAGGTTGCAGACGGCGCTGATCAGCGTCGTCTTGCCGGCGCCGTTGGGCCCGAGCAGGCCGAAGAACTCCCCGTCGGGGACGGTGAGGTCGAAGCCGTCGAGCGCGAGGAACCCGCCGTCGTAGCGCTTCGTCAGACCGGTGAGCTGCAGGGCTGGGACGGACGCCACGCCCCCACACGCTACGACAGCGGAGTCCCCGCTTCGGCTCGACGGCGGCCTAGCGCGGCGCGATCGCGACCGTCGTGCGGAACCCGGCCGGGGGCCACCCGAGCGAGAACGCCCCGGAGTCGGCCTCCGCCTTGCGGACGATCGTCGGGTCGCCGCCCTGCACGCGGTAGACCGCCGCCGCCCAGTCGTGGGTGTCGCGATCGACCGCCAGGACGCCGAAGAGCGACTCGGTGAGGGCGCAGCTCGCGGTGACCCAGCCGGTCAGGGTCGCCTTGAAGAAGGCGTCGGCCGCCCAGCCGACCCACCCCGCGATCTCGATGCCGCGGTTCAGCTGGGCGCCCTGCCGCTTCATCCAGTCGTTGATCGTCTTCTGGATCTCGAGCGCGGTGGTGCCCGCCGTGAAGAGGCTCGCGTTGTCCTCGATGTAGGCCGAGATCGACGCGCCGGGCGCGAGGGTGCCGATCAGCTCGCTGACGTGGGAGCCCTCCTCGCCGCCGTCGTACATGCAGTTCAGCGGGGTCGAGGCGATCGCGACGCTGCGGTCCGTCCGGTTCTCGATCGTCAACACGGCGCCGTGCAGGGCGGCCGTCGCCCGGCCGGTGCGGCCGACCCAGCCGTCGGCGGAGGCGATCTGCGTCTCCTCGGCGGTCCCGTCGCCGGTGCGGTCGCGGACGTGGCGGACGGTGACCGCGTACAGCTCGCGCGGGGTCACCTGGCGGTAGCGGTCGCCGTGGTCGCCCGTGAACGCGCCGGCGCGGACGAGCACGCGCGTGGCCGCGCGGGAGAGCCGGAACCGCAGGCGGCGCGTCGTCCGCGGCCCGTCGGGCACCTCGAACCGGCGCCGCAGCTCCTGCACGAGGCCGGACGGGTGGCCGTGCTCGTTCTCCCCGCGGTAGACGCGGGCGGTGACCGTCACCTCGTTGCGCCCGGGCGAGGGGCTGATCGTGACGGCGGCGTGGATGACCGCGCGCCCGTCGGCGGCGCGGGTGAGCGTGAGGGGCGCGATCTGCGGCTCGGCCTCCGCGAGCGCGGAGGCGGGAAGGGCCGCCGTGCCGGCGACGGCGAGACCGGCGACCAGCAGGCGGCGGGGGGCTCGGAGTCGGGGCATGCCCTTCGATTTTACCCGACCGCAGGAGAACTTGAGCGGTGCACGGGCGCGCGGGCGCTAGCCTCCAGGGCCATGCCCCTGATCCCGACCGTCATCGAGCGCAGCGCGCGCGGCGAGCGCGAGTACGACATCTTCTCGCGGCTGCTCAACGAGCGGATCGTCTTCCTCGGCACGGCCGTCGACGACCAGGTGGCGAACCTGATCGTCGCCCAGCTCCTGCACCTGGAGTCCGCGGACCCCGACAAGGACATCTCGCTCTACATCAACTCGCCGGGCGGCTCGATCTACGCGGGGCTGGCGATCTACGACACGATGCAGTTCATCAAGCCCGACGTGCAGACGATCTGCGTCGGGATCGCGATGAGCATGGGCTCGCTGCTGCTCGCGGGCGGGGCGAAGGGCAAGCGCTTCGCGCTGCCGAACTCGCGCATCCTCATCCACCAGCCGTCGTCGGGGTTCGAGGGGCAGGCGACCGACATCGAGATCCACGCGCGCGAGATCATCAAGACCCGCCAGCGGATCGACGAGATCTACGCCCGCCACACCGGGCAGACGGTCGAGCGCGTCCACGCCGACATGGAGCGCGACCGCTTCTTCAAGCCCGAGGAGGCCGTCGAGTACGGCCTCATCGACCGGGTCATCAGCTCGCACTAGCCGGCCCGCGCGGCGGTCGCGGCCCGCGCCGGCCGCCGCTCAGGCGATCGCGTGCTCGATCGCGCCGAGCGACTCGATCTCGACGCGGACGACGTCGCCCGGCGCCAGGAAGCGCGGCGGGTCCATCCCCAGGCCGACGCCCGCGGGCGTGCCGGTGAGGATGAGGTCCCCGGCCTCGAGCGTGCACGTCTCGCCGATGAACGAGACCAGCCGCTCGACCCCGAAGATGAGGTCGCCGGTCGACGCGTCCTGGCGCAGCTCGCCGTTCACCCAGGTGCGCAGCGACAGCGCCTGCGGGTCGGCGACCTCGTCGGCCGTCGTGATCCACGGCCCCCACGGGCACGAGCGGTCGAAGCCCTTGGCCCGGGTCCACTGCGGCTCGGCCTTCTGCAGGTCGCGGGCGCTGAGGTCGTCGGCCACCGCGTACCCGGCGACCGTGCCGCCGGGGCCCATGACGACGACGAGCTCGCCCTCGTAGTCGAGGCGCCCCGCCGCCGCGGCCGGCACCGCGACCGGGTCGTTCGGGGCCGTCGACGACGACGGCAGCTTCAGGAAGACGATCGGCGCCGGCGGCACCTCGTTGCCGAGCTCGCCCGCGTGGGCGGCGTAGTTGCGCCCGATGCAGAAGATCGCGCGCGGCCGGGGCACCGGGGCCAGGAGGCGTACGTCGGCCAGCGGCCACGCCTCGCCGCGCGCCGGGGTGCGATCGCCCGACCGCAGCCGGTCGAGGACGGTCGACCCGTCGCCGAACGCGGTCACGCGGCCGCCGGTGACCTCGCCGGCCAGCGGCGTGTCGGACCCCGTCGGGATGAAGGTCGCCAGGCGCATGTGGGGCGGCAGCGTATCGCGCAGGTGCGCCTGGCGACACCCGCCGGAGTGCGGCTCTCCCCACCCCGGGACACCG
>JADGIB010000131.1 GCA_019683665.1 Solirubrobacteraceae bacterium | reverse complement strand
CGCCTAGCGCCGCGCGCGGCGCTAGGCGCTCTCGTAGAGGCGGGTCATGACGAACTCGCGGTGGCCGAGCACCTCGGCCGCCGTGAGCCGGCCGTTGATCGCGCGGCGCACGTCGGCCAGCAGCCGCTCGCCGGCCTGCGCGAGCGTCAGCTCCCGCGACAGCAGCCCGGAGACGTCGGTGTCGATGTGCTCGCGCATCGTGGCGACCGTCTTCGGGTTGCCGGAGATCTTGAGGACGGGCTCGATCGGGTTGCCGATGATGTTGCCCTGCCCGGTCGGGAACAGGTGGAGCACCGCCCCCGCCGCGGCCATCAGCGTCACGAACTCGGCCGCCGCCGACGACGAGTCCATGAAGTGCAGGCCCGGCCCCTGCGGCGCCTCGGCCTTGTCGAGGGCGCCGACGATCGGCTTCGTGCCGGTCTTCTCGATGTTGCCCAGCGCCTTCTCCTCGATCGTCGTCAGGCCGCCGGCGATGTTGCCCTGCGTCGGCTGGGAGCCGAGCAGGTCGACGCCGCGGGACTCGATCGCGTCGACGTAGCGGCGGTAGAAGCCGAGGAACCGCTCGCGCAGCTGGGGGGTCGCCATGCGGTCGGCGATGAGGTGCTCGCCGCCGGTCAGCTCGGACGTCTCGCCGAAGATGACGGTGCCGCCGGCGTCGACGAGGTGGTCGACGACCTGGGCGACCGTCGGGCACGAGGCCAGGCCGGTCGTCGTGTCGGACTCGCCGCACTTGATCGAGACGACGACCTCGGAGAGCTCGATCGGCTCGCGCCGCAGCTCGGAGGCGTCCTTGAGGAAGTCGGCGGCCGCCCAGGAGGCGCGGCGGACGGTCTCGAGGTCGCCGTGGCCCTCGATCGCGAACCACGCGACCGGCTTGCCGGTCTGCGCGATCCCGTCGGCGACCCTGCGCGTCCAGTTCTCCTCGATGCCGATGACG
Organism: Solirubrobacteraceae bacterium; assembly: GCA_019683665.1. Classification (GTDB taxonomy): domain Bacteria; phylum Actinomycetota; class Thermoleophilia; order Solirubrobacterales; family Solirubrobacteraceae; genus Capillimicrobium. The sequence goes on along the minus strand of JADGIB010000131.1, from coordinate 8,486 downwards.
ACGGCGGCGGCGACGTTCGGGTTGGAGCCGGTGCCGATGAGCGTCCGGAAGAGGAGGTCGAGGTCGGGCCCGTACTGGAGGCGCCCGTAGGCGTGGGGGAGGGCGAGCGTGCCCTTGACCTGGTTGGCGACGGCCTCGCAGGCGGCGTTGGAGATGTCGTCGATCGGGAGGATGACGACGTGGTTGCGGATGCCGACCCGGCCGTCGGGCCGGCGGTAGCCGAAGAGGTCCTCGCTCACCAGCGCGCGCTCCTCAGGTTGTGGGTGTGGACGTAGTCGCCGACCTCGAAGCCGGTCTCGGTGCGCCCGATCGGGATCCCGTACTTCAGGACGGTCCCGCCGGGCTCGACGGCGGCGACGGCCACCTTGTGGCCGAGCGGGACGGCGGCGCGGGCGGTCACCTCGTAGGTCGTCTCGCCGTCGAGCGTGACGCCCTCGACGCGCTCGCCCTCGGCGATGTCCTCGGTGGCGACGCCGACGTGATCGCCCTGTCTGTGGACCAGGAACTTGTGCGGCACGGTCCTCCTCGTCGTTGCGGTCTGGGCGCTTGGCATGCCAAGCACCATCTTGGTATACCATACCGAACAGGTCAAGATTATGGGTATTGAGGACGCCTACATCACCGCCCGCGGGGTCTCCGTGACCTACCGCCGCCAGCGCGACGGCAGCGAGCTGCCGGCGCTCGCCGGGGTCGACCTCGACGTCGCCCGCGGCGAGTTCGTCGCGATCGTCGGCCCGTCCGGGTGCGGGAAGACGACGTTCCTCAACGTCGTCGCCGGGCTCGTGCCGGCGTCGTCGGGGAGCGTGCGCGTCGACGGGGTCGAGGTCACCGCGCCCGGCCCCGACCGCGCGATGGTCTTCCAGGACTACGCGCTCATGCCGTGGCGCACCGTCGAGGCGAACGTCCGCTTCGGCCTCGAGTTCCAGCGCCACGGGCTCAGCCGCGACGAGATCGACGCCCGCATCCGCGAGGCGATCGAGCTCGTCTCGCTCACCGGCTTCGAGCGCGCCTTCCCGTACGAGCTGTCCGGCGGCATGCGCCAGCGCGTCGGCATCGCCCGCGCGCTCGTCGGGCGCCCGCGCGTCCTGCTGGCCGACGAGCCGCTCGGCGCCGTCGACGCGATGACCCGCGAGGCGATGCAGGGCGACCTCGAGCGGATCGTCGCCGCCACCGGCCTGACGACGATCCTCATCACCCACTCGATCGACGAGGCGATCGCGCTCGCCGACCGGCTCGTCATCGTCAGCCACCGGCCCGGCCAGGTGCGCGAGATCATCGACGTCCCGCTGCCGCGCCCGCGCTTCGACTACGACATCAAGGCGCACCCCGAGTACGCGCCGCTGCGCGAGCACGTCTGGGACCTGCTCAAGGGGGAGGCGCTCGGCGCCAAGGAGGTGGAGGCATGAGCGGGCGCCTGCGCCTGCCCGACAGCCGCTGGGCCCGGATCGCGCTCAGCGTCGTCAACGTCGTCGTCTTCCTGACGATCTGGGAGATCGTCGCCAAGGAAGAGGTCATCAACCCGCTCTTCTTCCCGGCGCCGTCGGACACCTGGGACGCGCTGCGCGAGGGCTTCGCCGACGGGACGCTCACCGACGCGCTGCTGTGGAGCCTGCGCTGCTTCGCGATCGGGATGGTCGCCGCCGCCGTCGTCGGCATCCCGGTCGGCCTGCTCATGGGCTCCAGCCCCGCCGCCTACACGCTCCTGAGCCCGTACGTGTGGGCGATGGCGTCGCTGCCGCGCGTGGCGATCACCCCGCTGCTCGTCCTCATCTTCGGGTTCTCGCAGATGGCGGAGCTCGTCCTCATCTTCCTCTCCGCCCTCTTCCCGATCGTCATCAACTGCATGGCCGGCCCGAAGACGGTCGACCCGTCGCTCCTGCGCGCCGGGCGGGTCTTCGGCGCCTCGCGGCTGGCGCTCTACGCGAAGGTCGTCTTCCCGTTCACGCTGCCGTTCATCGTCTCCGGCCTCAACCAGGGCCTGACCCGCGGCCTCGTCGGCATGGTCATCGCCGAGATCTTCGGCGGCAACGACGGCCTCGGCTACGTCATCCAGCGCGCCGGCGAGACGTTCGAGGCGCCAACGCTCTACGCCGCGCTCTTCCTGCTCGTCGCGATCTCGCTCTCCCTCGTCCAGCTGCTGCGGTGGCTGGAGGTCCGCGTCGCCCCCTGGCGCAACCAGTCCGCCCGCGCGTGAGCGCCCGCCGCCCACCTTCCGTTGACGCATCTGACCCCACACACCACACAGGAGGTCGCATGACGCGACGCATCACCAGAGGGCCGCGGCTCGCGGCCGTCGCCGGGACCCTGGCTGCGGCGCTGGCGCTGGGCGCCTGCGGCTCGGACGACGACTCGAGCACGTCGACCGCCGCCGCCACCGGCACCGGCAGCGCGACGAGCGCCAGCGCCGAGGTGCAGGACGCGAAGCTCACGATCGGGATGAACAGCCCGACGTACTCGACCCAGATGGTGACCTTCGTCGCCGAGGAGAAGGGCTTCTTCGCCGAGGAGGGCATCACCGACGTGGAGGTCGTCACCTCCGACGACTACGTCGCCGGGCTCGTCAGCGGCTCGCTCGACATCACCCAGGGCGACACCGACACGCTGCTGACCGCGGCGCAGAAGAGCGGCGACGTCGAGCTCATCGCCGTCTACCGCTCCAAGGAGTTCCAGATGCTCGCCGTCGGCGAGGGCATCACCAAGCCCGAGGACCTCAAGGGCAGGACCGTCACCGGCGGCGACCGCGGCGGCCGCAACGAGGCCGTCGTCAAGCAGATCCTGACCAAGCTCGGGCTCGATCCCAACAAGGACGTCAGGCTCGTCCCGTTCGGCGGCGGCTCCGACGACCGCCTCCAGGCCCTGCTGGCCGGGAAGATCCAGGCCACGAACCTCTTCCCGCGCCACAAGGTGCCGCTCGAGGAGGCCGGCGGCCGGTTCCTCTACAGCGAGGTCGTCGACGCGCCGCAGGAGAGCGTGGCGACGACGCCGAAGTTCCTCGAGGAGAACCGGCCGCTCGTCGAGGCGTACCTGCGGGCGACGCTGAAGGCGCGCCAGTTCATCGCCGACGAGGGCAACAAGGACGAGGTCATCCGCATCATGCGCGAGGCCGACTTCGAGGTGCCCGACGAGTACGTCGCGGTCTTCGCCGACGAGGTCATCCAGATCAGCCCCGACGGCGGCTTCGACGTCGCGGCGATGGACGCCCTCATCGACGAGGAGAAGGAGCTCGACCTCGTCCCGGCCGACCTCGACTGGCGGGCGCACTTCGACCTCGAGCCGCTATGGGCGGCCCAGGAGGCGCTCGGCCTGAAGCCGAACCCGTCGCCCGAGGCGGTGCAGGCGCCGTGAGCCGGGCGGGACGGCGCGTCGCCGTGCTCGGCACCCGCTACGCGGACCTCTCGGTCGAGGAGGCCGTCTGGGACGGCCTCGGGGTCGAGGCCGTGCGCGGCTGGGGCGGCGACGACGACGAGATCGTCGCCGTCGCCGGCGACGCCGACGTCATCATCGCCGGCTCGGCGCCGCGCTTCGGCGCGGACGTCCTGGCGCGCCTGTCCTGCCGCGGCATCGTGCGGGCGGGGGTCGGGGTCGAGACGATCGACCTCGCCGCCGCCCGCGCGCAGGGGATCTGGGTCGCCCGGGTCCCCGACGCGGGCACCGAGGCCGTCGCGCTCCACGCGCTGACGCTCGCGCTCGCCGGGCTGCGCCGGCTCGGGGAGGCCGACCGCCACGTCCGCGCCGGCGGCTGGGGGCTCGGCGGGCTGCGGCCGCTGCGCCTGCCGTCGTCGCTGACGGCGGGCGTCGTCGGCTACGGCCGCATCGGGCGGCGGACGGCCGAGCTGCTGTCCGCCGTCGGCTTCCGCGTCGTCGCCCACGACCCGCACGTGCCCGAGGACCCGGCCGACCCGGTGGCGCGCGTGCCGCTGGAGGAGCTGCTGCGCACCTGCGACGTCGTCAGCCTCCACGTGCCGCCCCCCGGCGGCGGCCGCCCGCTCCTCGGCGCGGAGGAGCTCGCGCTGCTGGGCGAGGAGACGGTCCTCGTCAACACCGCGCGCGGGGCGCTCGTCGACCAGGACGCGCTCGTGGCGTCGCTGCGGGCGGGCCGCCCGCGGGTCGCCGCGCTCGACGTCCACGCGACCGAGCCGCCCGCGATCGACGCGCTCGCCCCCGTGCTCGACCGGCTCATCCTCACGCCGCACATGGGCTGGTACACGGAGGAGAGCGAGGAGCTGATGCGCCGGCGCTCCGCCGAGGAGGCGGTCCGGCTGCTGCGCGGGGAGCGCCCGCGCGAGGTCGTCGTCGAGCCGCCCGCGGAGGTGGCCCGGTGAGCCGCCGCGACATCGGCTCGCTGACGAGCCCCGAGGTGGCGGCGGCGATCGCCCGCACGCCGCTGGCCGTGATCCCCGCCGGCTCGATCGAGCAGCACGGCCCGCACCTGCCGTGCGCGACCGACATCCTCGCCGCCGACCTCGTCGCCGCCGAGCTGGCCGAGCGGCTCGACGCGCTCGTCGTCCCGCTGGGCCCCTACGGGGTCACGCCGCTGCACCGCGGCCGCCCCGGCACGATCTCGCTGCGCCGCGCGACGTTCGAGGCGCTCCTGCGCGACGTCGCCGAGGAGCTCATCGGGATGGGCGTGCGCGCGATCGTCCTCGTCAACTGGCACGAGGGCAACACCGCCGCGCTGGAGGCGGCGAGCGTCGACCTGCAGGCCCGCCACGGCACGACGTTCGTCGTCGCGCAGGCCTGCTACGTCGCCCAGCGCCTCTACGCGCCCGAGGGCGGCGAGCTCACCCACGGCGGCTCGATCGAGACGCTCGCCGTCCTCGCAGCGGACCCGTCGCTGGCGAAGCTCGACGCCGTCGGGGCGGTCCGCCGCTCCGAGCACGGGCACGCCGTCGACGCGATGCGCCGCAGCCGCGAGGTCTACGGCTTCGTCTCCGACGTCGCCGAGATCGACCCGGCCGGCTGGTACGGCGACCCCGGCTGGGCCGCCGGGCGCGACGCCTCGACGTTCGCCCGCGACGTGGCCGAGGCGCTGGCCGGGCCGGTGCGCCAGGTCTTGGAGATCCGTCAACGCGTGACAGAGAAGGGATGACGATGGCAGAGAAGATCGGTCTGGCCCCGGTGGGCCTCGGGCGCTGGGCGAAGGTGCTCGCGCGCGGGATCCAGCGCGGGGACGCCGTCGAGCTCGTGAGCTGCTTCAGCCGCGACGCCGACCGCCGCCGGGCCTTCCAGGAGGAGTTCGGCATCGAGCGCTCCGCCGCCACCTACGAGGAGCTGCTCGCCGACGAGCGCGTCGAGGGCGTGATCATCACGACCCCGAACGACACCCACCGCGACCTGATCGTGCAGGCGCTCGAGGCGGGCAAAGGCGTCTACGTCGACAAGCCGATCGCCCACACGCTCGAGGACGCCGTCGCTGTCCTCGACGCCGTCGAGGCGACCGGCCGCCCGTTCGCCGTCGGCCACAGCGCCCGCCGCCTCGCCGGCTCGCGGGTCATGAAGGCCTGGATCGAGGACGGCCGGCTCGGCGACGTCTCGCTGGCGGAGGCGAACTTCTCCAACGAGCGCGGCCTGGAGCTGACGACCGAGACCTGGCGCTACTACGCGGACCGCTCGCCCGGCGGCACGATGATCCAGCTCGGCGTCCACCACGCCGACAACCTCGAGTACCTGCTCGGGCCGGTGAAGTCGGTCTCCGCGCACGCCCGCCGCCTCTACACGAAGGCCGAGGTGCCCGACGCGGTCATGGCGATCCTCGAGTTCGAGTCCGGCGCGCTCGGCTACATCGGCTGCGGCTGGGCCTCGCCGGGCGTCTACACGATCAACCTCCAGGGCACGAAGCACAACCTCCGCTACGACCTCGACTTCACCCACTGGCACGAGTCGCACGAGGCCGACGCGCACAGCACGCTCGTCTCGCAGGGCTACGGCCAGTCGGAGCGCACCCCGGTCGAGCTGCCGAGGACCGACATGTTCCGCGAGCAGCTCGAGGAGTTCGGCCGGGCGATCCGCGGCGAGGCCGAGATCGAGGTCGGCGCCCGCGAGGGCCTGCGCGCGCTGGCGATCGTCCACGCGTCGCTGCGCTCGTCGGAGCGCGACGGGCAGGCGGTCGAGATCGCCGAGGTCCTCGACGCCGCGGGGGCGGGCACCCGGGCGGCATGATCGCGGCGTCGCTGCACGGGCTCGAGCTCGCCCCGCTGCCGGGCCGGATGGCCGCCGACCCGCTCCCGGCGGCGGCCGAGCACGGCATGGCGGTGCGCGTCGTCGTCGTCACCGAGCAGCGGCGCACGCTCCACCTGCACCCGCACAGCGCGGAGCTCATCCACGTCGTCGAGGGGCGGGGCGAGCACTGGCAGGGCGACGAGCGGCGCGCGGTCGCCGCCGGCGACCTCGTGCTCGTCCCCGCCGGCGTGCCGCACGCGACGGTCGCCGCGCCCGGGGAGCGGCTGCGGCTGCTGTGCGCGTTCCCGCACCCCGACCTCGCCGCCAACCAGGCCGAGACCGCGACCGAGGTCCGGTTCGGTGGCTGACCGGCGCACGGCGCTCGTCGCCGGCGTCGGCCTGCTGGCGATCTCGACGCTGGCCTTCTTCCGGGTCCCGATCCTCGGCGCGATCGGCGACGACCTCGCCTTCAGCGCGCCGCAGATCGGCGCGATCACCGTCCTGTTCGCGATCGGTCGGCTGCTCGCCGACCTGCCCGCCGGCGAGCTCGCCGACCGGGTCGCGCCCGGGCGCGCCTACGTCCTGGCCGGGACGGCGATGGCGGCCGGCAGCGGCCTCGTCGCCGTCGCCGGGTCGGCCGCCGTCGTGTGGGTCGGCGCGTTCGTCGTCGGCGCCGCCTCGTCGATCGCGAACACGACCGGGATGACGTTCTTCGCGCGGCGGGCCGGGCGCGGCTCGCGCGGGCGCTCGATGGCGATCTTCTCGTCGGCGCTGCTCGTCGGCCAGTCGCTGGGGCCGATGGTCAGCGGGCTCGTCGCGGCGGCGACGTCGTGGCGCGGGGCGATGGCGCTCGCCGTCGGCGGCGGCCTGGCCGTCGCGGTCGCCTGCGCGCGGCTCGGCGGCGCGGCGGGCGGCGCGCGGGCCGACGGCGGCGCCGCGGCGGCGGCGCCGGAGGGCGCGATCGGCCGCGCCGAGCTGGCGACGCTCTACGCGGTCTGCTTCTGCGCCTTCTTCGCGCTCGGCGCGATGCCGCAGACGATCGTCCCGCTCATCGGCGACCGGGTCCTCGCCCTCGGCGCCGGGGTCATCGGCCTCGCCGTCGGGATGGGCGGCGTGTTCCGGCTCGTCGGCGCCTGGGTCGCCGGGGTCGTCAGCGACCGGGTCGGGCGCAAGGCCGCGCTCGTGCCCGGGATGCTGGCCAGCGCGGCCGGCGTCGCGCTGCTGGCCGCGGTCGGGCCGGGCTCGACGGCCCTGTGGCTCGTCGCGATCGCGCTCATGTCGCTCGGCTCGATCGGGGTGACCGTCGGCGCCACGATCCTCGGCGACCGGACCGGCGCCGGTCGCAGCGGGCGCCGGTTCGGGCAGTATCGGCTCAGTGGCGACCTCGGCCTCCTCACCGGCCCGCTGCTGGGCACGATCCTGTACGGCGCGGTGAGCCGCGACGCGCCGGTCATCCTCGTCGCCGCGATGCTCGCCGCGTGCGCGCTGGCGGCGGCGGTCGTCGTGCGCGAGCCGGCCCGGGCGGTGGCGGCATGAGCGACGCGCCCCGGCCGTCGCTGCGCGAGCGCGTCGCCGCGCACATCCGCGAGCTGATCGTCGCCGACGGGCTCGGCCCGGGCGAGCAGCTGCCGACCGAGCGCGAGCTCGCCCAGCGGCTCGGGGTCAGCCGCGTCCCGATCCGCGAGGCGATCCGCACGCTGTCGGCGCTGGGGATCGTCGAGGTCCGCGGCCGCCAGGGGATGTTCGTCGCCGACGGCAAGCTCGACGCGACCGCCGACGAGCTCGCCGCCGCGCTGCTGCGCCAGCGGGCCGCCTTCGACGAGCTGTTCGCGGTGCGGCGGCTGCTGGAGCCGGCCTCGGCCCAGTGGGCGGCGGCGCGGGCGACCGACGCCGACGTCCGCCGGCTGCGCGAGCTGCTGGAGCGGATGGACGCCGCCGCGGCGGCCGACCCGCCCGACCACGCCGCCTACCTCGACGCCGACGCGGCGCTCCACCTCGCGATCGCGCGCGCGTCCGGCAACCAGGTCCTGCGGCGGATCCTCGAGGCGATCCAGGACCTCCACCGCGACCAGATCGACACGAGCTCGCGCCGCCACGGCCGCATCGACCAGGCCCGCGGCGACCACCGCCGGATCGTCGAGGCGATCGCCGCCCGCGACCCGATCGGCGCCCACGACGCGATGCTCGAGCACCTCGCCCGCACCGAGCGGGCGGCGCGCGAGAGCCTGCCCGGGACGTAGCCGCGAGCCGCCTCCCGGTGGTTGTCGGGGTGGTGGGGGCCGCCCCCCCCCCCCCCCCCCCCCCCCCCGGCGGGGCGGGCCGGGGCC
>JADGIB010000130.1 GCA_019683665.1 Solirubrobacteraceae bacterium | reverse complement strand
GGGGCGGGGTGGTGGTGCGGGGGGGGGCCGCCGTCGGCGGGCGGGACGACGACCGGGCGGGCGAGGTCGCGCTCCGACAGCCAGCCGAGCGGGCGGCCGTCGTCGTCGACGAGGAGGGGGTAGGGGACCTCGGACTCGGCGGCGCGGGCGCGGGCCGCGGCGGACGGCTCGCCCGCGCGCACGAGCGGCGGGCGCCACAGGTCGACGTCGCGGACGCGCAGCAGCGAGAGGCGCTTCAGCGCCCGGTCGGCGCCGACGAAGTCCTCGACGAACGGGTCGGCGGGGGCGACGAGCAGCTCGGCCGGCGTCGCGTACTGGGCCAGGCGGCCGCCGGTCTGCATGACGGCGATGCGGTCGCCCATCTTGATCGCCTCGTCGATGTCGTGGGTGACGAAGACGACCGTCGTGCGCAGCCGCGCCTGGAGGCGCAGGAACTCGTTCTGGAGGCGCTCGCGGTTGATCGGGTCGATCGCGCCGAACGGCTCGTCCATGAGCATGAGCGGCGGGTCGCAGGCGAGCGCGCGGGCGACGCCCACGCGCTGGCGCTGCCCGCCGCTGAGCTGGGCCGGGTAGCGGTCGCCGAGCGCGGGGTCGAGGCCGACGAGCTCGAGCAGCTCGGCGACGCGGGCGCGGACGCGGTCGCGCGGCCAGCCGAGCAGGCGCGGGACGGTGGCGACGTTGTCGGCGACCGTCTGGTGGGGGAAGAGGCCGACCTGCTGGATGACGTAGCCGATCTCGCGCCGCAGCTGGGCGGGCGGGCGGTCGCGGACCGAGGTGCCGCCGATGCGGATGTCCCCGGACGTGAGGTCGACCATCCGGTTGACCATCCGCATCGCGGTCGTCTTGCCGCAGCCCGACGGGCCGACGAGGACGCAGATCTCGCCGGCCGGAACCTCGAGGCTCAGGTCGGCGATGACCGGCGCGGCGGCGCCGGGGTAGCGCTTGGTGACGGAGTCGAACTCGAGGGTGGCCGGCGCGGACACGGGGATGGTCTTCCCGGTCGGGCATGGAAGCGTACCCCGTCGAGCGGTCGGGCTCCGCCGATCGCTCAGCGTCCGGCGGCGCGGCGGGCGGAGCGGTGGGCGGCGTCCTCGAGCGCGTCGTCGAGCGGCGCGAGCTCGTCGAGGCCGGTCGCGGTGCGGATGAGCCAGTCGGCGAACCAGGCGTTCTTCGGCAGCAGCGGCCCGTGCAGGTAGGTGCCGATCACGGTCCCGCGGCGGACGCCCTCCGTCCCGGAGCGCCCGTCGTTGCCGTGGCCGCTGAGCACCCGTCCCAGCGGCTGCTCGCCCGGGCCCAGGAGCGTGCGCCCGGCGTGGTTCTCGAACCCGGCCAGGACCCGCGGCCCGCCGTCGAGGTCGACCTCGATCGCGACGTTGCCGATGAGCCGCGGGCCGGGGTCGCGGACCGTGCGCAGGTCGACGAGGCCGAGGCCGCGGATCTCGCGGTCGCCGAGCTCGTAGGCGTGCCCGAGGAGCTGGTAGCCGCCGCAGATCCCGAGGACGACCTTTCCCGCCTCGGCGGCCGCGGCGAGCGCGTCGCGCTTCGTCGCGACGAGGTCGGCCGCGCACAGCTCCTGGTCGCGGTCCTGGCCGCCGCCGATGTAGAAGAGGTCGTGGGCGTCGGGGTCGACCCGGTCGCCGAAGCCGGCGCCCGACAGCTCGAAGCCGATCCCGCGCCACGCGCAGCGGCGCTCGAGGACGAGCAGGTTGCCGCGGTCGGCGTAGATGTTCATGACGTCCGGGTAGAGCGCGCACACCCTCAGCGCCGGCACAGGACCACCACCTCCGATCCGACGTACTCGTCCGTGGCCGCGACGGCCCGCGGCGGCCGCGGCTCGAAGCCGAGCGGCGCCGCCTCGGCCTCGACCGTCGCCGGGTCGAGGTCGTCGAGGCGGATCTCGTTGCCCTCGGTCGTGCGCCCGCCGCGCGGGTCGACGACCTCGCGGATGCGCTGGATGACGACGCCGCCGTCCTCGCGCCGCAGACCGACCGGGTGGGACGCGTACACGGTGCCGTCGACCTCGCGGATGTCGGGCAGGGCGCCGAGCGGCTCGTCGCCGGGCGGGGCGCCGTCGGTCGCGTCGGCGAGCGCCGCGGCGAGCAGGCCGCCCGGGCGCAGGTGGCGGGCGGCGCAGCGCAGGAACGCGCGGCGGCCCTCCGGCCCGCCGAGGAGCTGGAGCGTCTGCATCGGGACGATGACGAGCGCGACCTCCTCGTCGAGCGCGAAGTCGCGGGCGTCGGCGCAGACGGTCCGCACCGGCAGGCGGCCGGCGCGCTCGCGCAGCGCGGCGAGCAGGTCGGGGTCGGCGTCGAGGGCGATGACCGTCCGCCCGCGGCGGGCGAGGTCGAGCGCGACCCGGCCGGTGCCGGCGCCGACGTCGAGGACGGGCCCGTCGACGCCCTCGCTCAGCTCCCGCCACAGCGGCAGGTCGGCGTCGTAGGCCCCGCACTCGACGTCGTGCCAGATGACGTTGACGCTCGCCGCGGTCACGCGCCACCCGCCCAGGAGCTGCGCGCGACGCCGCGGCGCGCGAGGACGTCGCGCAGCGCGAGCATCGCCGTGTACGTCGGCAGGGCGTAGAGCGGCCCGTCGCCGGCGGCGGCCGCCGCGTCGAGGCCGCGCTCGAGCTCGGGCTCGACGTGGATGCGGTCGGTCGGCACGCCCGCGTACTTCAGGCGGACGGCGAGCTCCTCGGCCCGCGTGCCCGAGCAGGTCGCGCGGCGCACGCGCCCGGCGAGCAGCTCGAAGTCCGCGTCCCAGATCCACGACACGTCGCGCCCGTCGGCCGTGTTGTCGTTGAGGACGGCGAACAGGTCGTGCTCGCCCGCCTCGAGCAGGAGCGTGCGCAGCACCTCGTTGGCGCCGGCCGGGTTCTTGATGAGCAGCAGCGTCATCGGCCGGCCGCCGATCCGCACGGTCTCGGCCCGGCCGAACGCGGGCGCGACCGCCTCCAGGCCGGCGGCGACGTCGTCGAGCGAGGCGCCGAGCACGCGGGCCAGCGCCGCGGCGGCGAGCGCGTTGTAGACGTTGTAGAGCCCCGGCAGCGGCAGCGCGACGCGGCGCTCGCCCTCGGGGGCGGCGAGCGTGAACGCGGCGTCGCGCACGCCGTTGAGCGTGACGTCGCGGGCGACGACGGCGGGCGCCGGGCGGGCGGCGTCGCCGGTCGGGCAGCGGTAGTGGCCGAGGTGGCCCAGGAGGACGGCGTCGTAGACGTAGGGGGCGCCGCAGCGGCGGCAGTGCTTGGAGTCGGCGGCGTGCTGGAGGCCGGGCAGGGCCAGCGAGGCGTCCTCGACGCCGAAGAACGTCACCTGGTCGGCGGCGACGTCGCGGCCCAGGTCGGCGACGAGCGGGTCGTCGGCGTTGAGGACGAGCCGGGTGCCGCGCCCGGCGGCGGCGTCGACGACGCCGGCCCAGCGGTCGGCGATCGTCTCCAGCTCCCCGTAGCGGTCCAGCTGGTCGCGGAACAGGTTCGCGAGCAGCAGCGCGCGGGGGCGGAGCTGGTCGACGACCCCGGCCAGCCAGAACTCGTCGACCTCGAACAGGCCGAGGTCGCGGCGGCCGCGGGCGTCGAGCAGGGCGGTGGCGACGCCGCCGGCCATGTTCGCGCCGGCCCGGTTGTGGACGAGGCGGGTGCCGCGCCGCTCCAGGATCGCGGCGACCATCGCGGCGGTCGTCGTCTTGCCGTTCGTGGCCGACAGGACGGCGGCGCCCTGCGGGAGGCGGCCGCCGAGGCGGGCGATCGCGTCGGGCTGCAGGCGCAGGAGGACCTTGCCGGGCAGCGAGGTGCCGCCGCGGCCCGACAGGCGCGACAGGCGGCCTGCCGCGCGGGCGATCGCGGTGGCGAGGCTCAAGCGGCGCGCTCCGCGGGGGCGAGGACCTGCAGGGCGTGGCGGCGCACGGAGAAGTCACACGGCAGCTCGCCGATCGGGTCGCCGTCGGCGTAGACGGTGAACGGGCGGTCGGCGCGGACGAGCGCCGTGTGGACCTTCTGCTCCTCGACCTCGGGGAGGTCGACGTGCGTGCCCGAGAAGACGCGGGGGAGGACATGGGTGAGGAAGCGGCGCTTGGGCATGTCGTGGACGATCACGAGGTCGAGGCGGCCGTCGTCGAGCTCGGCGTGCGGCGCGGCGCGCATCCCCCCACCGTACGTGGAGGCGTTCGCGAGCCCGACGCTGTAGGCGGTCACCTCGCGCGGCGGCCGGTCGTCGGCCTCGATCACGAAGCGGGCGGGCCGCCAGCCGCCGAGGGCGCGCAGGGCCGCGTAGGCGTAGACGCCCTGGCCGAGCCAGGCGGGCGCGAGGTTCGCGATCCGGTTCGCGTCGGAGTCGAAGCCGAACGACGCGATCCCGACGAACGGGCGGTCGGCGACCATCCCGACGTCGAGCGGGCGCCGGGACCCGTCGCGCAGGACGCGGCAGGCGGCGGCGAGGTCGTCGCGGGGGATCCCGAGGACGCGCGCGAGGTCGTTGCCGCGGCCGCCGGGGAGGATGCCCAGGCAGGCGTCGGGGTGGCCGGCGAGGACGCCGGCGACGGCGCCGATGAGCCCGTCGCCCGAGAACGTGACCGCGATCTGCCCGGCCTCGAGCGCGCCGCGCGCCAGCTCGCGCCCGTGCTCGAGGTCGCGCGTCGTGCGGACCTCGTGCTCGAGGCCGAGGTCGTCGAGCGCGCGCTGCACCTCCGGCAGCGCCTGGAGGGTGCGCCCGCCGCCGGACGACGGGTTGACGATCAGGCGGATCGGCCGCGACATCGGGCCGGACGCTACCGCCCGCGCCGCCCGGATCCGATGGCTAGCTAGCACACTGTTTAAGATGTCAACGGATGCCGCCCGCCGCGCCGCCCGACGCCGCCCGCCAGCACCCGACCCGCACGCTGCTGATCCTCGCGGTCGGCGCGATCTCGTTCGCGCTGGCCCAGACGATGATCATCCCGGCGCTCCCGGCCATCCAGGAGCAGACCGGGGTGTCGGAGGCGAGCGTCACCTGGCTGCTGACCGCGTTCCTGATCGTGTCGAGCGTCGCCACGCCGCTGCTCGGCCGCCTCGGGGACATGTACGGCAAGGAGCGGCTGCTCGTCATGGTCCTGCTCCTGTTCGCGGCCGGCTCGGCGATCTGCGCGCTCGGGACGCACTCGATCGCGCTCATGGTCGCCGGGCGCGTCGTGCAGGGCGCGGCCGGGGCGCTGTTCCCGCTCTCGTTCGGGATCATCCGCGACGAGTTCCCGCGCGAGCGCGTCGCCCAGTCGATCGGGCTGATCAGCTCGACGTTCGGCATCGGCGGCGGCGTCGGCCTCGTCCTCTCCGGCGTGTTCGTCGACCACCTGTCGCTGGCGGCGCTGTTCTGGCTCGCGTTCGGGGTGACCGTCGTCGCCGCGTGGGCGACGTGGCGGTACGTGCCCGAGTCGCCGGTGCGGGCGCCGGCGCGGATCGACTGGGGCGGCGGCGCGCTGCTGGCGCTGGCGCTCTCGACGCTCCTGCTCGGCGTCTCGCGCGGGCCGGACTGGGGCTGGTCGTCGGGCCGGGTCCTCGGCCTCATCGCCGGCGGCCTCGCGCTCGCGGTCGCGTTCGTCGCCTGGGAGCGGCGGGTGCCCGAGCCGATGGTCGACATGGGGCTCATGGCCCGCCGGGCGGTGTGGGCACCGAACCTCGCCGCGTTCGCGATCGGCTTCGCGATGTTCGGCTCGTTCATCCTCATCCCGCAGATCACCCAGGCGCCCGAGTCGACCGGCTACGGGTTCGGGCTGAACGCGACCCAGGCCGGGCTCGTCATGGTCCCCAGCTCGATCGTCATGCTCATCGCGGGGCCGCTGTCGGGCTGGCTGTCGACCCGGGTCGGGTCGCGGATCCCGCTCGCCGCCGGCGCCGCGTTCGCCGCGACGTCGTTCGCCGTCCTCGCCGCCGCCCACGAGCGGCTGTGGACGATCGTCGTCGGCGCGACCCTCCTGGGGATCGGGATCTCGCTCGCGTTCGCGGCGATGGCGAACCTCGTCGTCGCCGCCGTCCCGGCCACGCACGTCGGCGTCGCCACCGGGATCAACGCGATCATGCGCTCGATCGGCGGCGCGGTCGGCGGCCAGGTCGCCGCCTCGCTGCTGTCCTCGCACCTGCTCGCCAACGGGATGCCGGCCGAGAGCGGCTACACGAGCGCGTTCGCGATGAGCGGCGGGGCCGCGCTCGTCGCGCTCGCCGTGTGCGCGCTCGTGCCGTCGTCGCGGCCGGGCCGCCGCGCGGGGACGGGCGAGCCGGCCCGGGTTGCCGCCTGAGCGCGGCGTACCCTGAGCGGCCATGCGCCGCCTCGCACCGCTTCTCCTCGCCAGCCTCGCCCTGATCGCCGCCGGCTGCGGCGACGACGACGCCGACGGGGGCGCGACGACGGCCGCCGCCGACGGCACGTCGACCGTCACCGCCCAGGGCTGCCGCGCCGTGCCGCCCGCCGAGCCCAAGGCGGTCGACCTCGGCCGCCCGCGCGGGCGGCTCCCCCGCGGCGCGGACGTCACCGTCACGCTGGAGACGAACTGCGGGGCGATCCCGATCCGGCTCGACACCGGGCGCCAGCCGCGGACGGCGGCGTCGTTCGCGCACCTCGCCCGCGAGGGCGTCTTCGACGGGCTCGGCTTCCACCGCGTCGTCCCCGGCTTCGTCGTCCAGGGCGGCGACCCGGCCGGCGACGGGACCGGCGGCCCCGGCTACACGATCCGCGAGA
Source organism: Solirubrobacteraceae bacterium (assembly GCA_019683665.1). Classification (GTDB taxonomy): domain Bacteria; phylum Actinomycetota; class Thermoleophilia; order Solirubrobacterales; family Solirubrobacteraceae; genus Capillimicrobium. The sequence goes on along the minus strand of JADGIB010000130.1, from coordinate 2,816 downwards.
CGCCCCCGGCCGACGCGGCCTACACGCGCGGCGTCGTCGCGATGGCGAAGACCGAGATCGAGCGCCCGGGGACGTCCGGCAGCCAGTTCTTCATCGTCACCGCCGAGGACGCCCAGCTGCCGCCCGACTACGCGATCGTCGGCGAGGTGACCGGCGACGGGATGCGCGTCGTCGACCGCATCGAGGCGGTCCCGACCGACGGCGAGACGCCGACCGAGCCGGTCGTCATCGAGCGCGCGACGGTCACCGAGGGCTGAGGCGCGGCCGGGGGCCGCGCCGGCCGGCCGCCGGCGCCGGTCAGCCGCCGGCGGCGCGCGCCATCGCCCGCCGCTGCCGTCGGCGCCCGACGAGGGCCAGGACGGCGAGGACGACGACGACGAGCAGGACGCCGAGCAGGATCCCGCCGCCGAGGCCGATGCCGCCGAACGGCAGCGCGATGAGCTCGACGACGCCCAGGCCGATGGCCATGAGCACGACGATCGCGCCGAGCAGGATGGCGATGCCGCGCAGGCGGACGAGGATCGAGGACCCGGGCGGCGGCGCGATCAGGCCCATGATCCGCAGCAGCAGGAGCTGGCGGTTCGACGGCGGCGCCTGCCCGAGCCGCTCGACGGCGGTCTTCAGGTCGCCGGCGCGGCGCTCGGCCAGGGCGAGCGAGGCGTCGGCCATGCGGCGCAGCTGCATCCGCTCCTGCGGGCGCGCGGCGGCGATCGCCTTGCGGAAGTACTCCCGGGCGGCCTTGGCGTCGTAGCGCTCGGCGGCCCGCGCCCCGAGGATCGCGTTGGCGGCGGCCTTGTACCTGCCGGCCTTCGCCTCGACCTCGAGCTCCTCGTCGGAGCGCTGCTCGAGCTGCTGCATCGCGGCCAGCGCGCTGCGCTGCTCGATCCGGACCTGTCGCTGCTTCGCCATGGTGCGTGGAGTGTACGGTCCGGGCGCGCCGAGCCCCCGGACGGGCCCGCGCTGGCGCTCCGCCGTCGCGTGGCCCATACTGGCGGCGGGTCATGTCCGGACTGCAGGAGATCGCGCTCGTCCTCCTCGGCGTGCTCGTGATCGTGGCGATCGGCGTCGCGATCGCCCGCGACGCCCGCCGCCGCGCGCCGGTCGACGACCCGTCCCATCCCGACGGCCCGGACCGCCACCGCCGCTCGGCCCACCAGCGCCGGCGCGACCGGGCCCGGGCGAAGGCGGCACGCCGCGCCCGCCGGGCGAACCGCCGCCGCCGGACGGCCCGGTAGGCCATACTCCGCCCATGCGCCGCCCGCTCCTCATCGCGCTGGCCGTGGCCGTCGCCTCGGCCCTGGCGCCGGCGGCGGGGGCGTCGGCGAAGACGATCACCTACCGCTACGGGCCGATCGACGTCGCTCCCGGGCAGAACACGATCGCCTTCGAGCCCAACGACCTCAAGCCGACGGTCCCCGGCTACATCACCGGCTTCCGCCCGAACCTCACGTACCTGAACGGGAAGGTCCCGGGCGTCGACGTCGTCCACCTCCACCACGGCGTCTGGATCGTCGACAACTACCCGACGTACGCGGCGGGCGAGGAGAAGACGAACATCGAGCTGCCGCCGGGCTACGGGTACCGCTACGACCCCGGGCAGGTGTGGGTCATGAACCACATGGTCCACAACCTCACGCCGACGCCGACGAAGGTCTACCTGACCTACGAGCTCGACTTCGTCCCGGCCAGCTCGCCGAAGGCGAGGAGGCTCAGGGACGTCGACACGATCTGGATGGACGTCCGCTACGGCAACGTCTACCCGGTCTTCGACGCGCTGCGGGCCGACGGCCGCGACGGCCGCTTCACCTACCCCGACCACGACCCCGACGCCTACGCCGACGGGTTCCGGCGCAACCGCTGGACGATCGACCGCGACGGGACGCTCGTCTACGCGGTCGGGCACCTGCACCCCGGCGGCCTGTGGACCGACCTGACGCTCACCCGCGACGGGCGGACCGTCCACCTGTTCCGCTCTCGCGCGAAGTACTTCGAGCCCGCCGGCGCCGTCTCGTGGGACGTGGCGATGACGAACACGCCGCCGGACTGGCGGGTCGCCGTCCGCAAGGGCGACGTGCTCGAGGTCAGCGGCACCTACGACGTGTCGAAGGCGTCCTGGTACGAGTCGATGGCGATCATGCCGGTCGCGTTCGCGCCCGGCGACCCGAGCGGGGTCGACCCGTTCAGCGGCCGGCTCAACCGCCGCGGCGTGCTCAACCACGGCCACCTGCCCGAGAACGACAACCACGGCGGCGGCCCCGGCGGCCTGCCCGACCCGCGCCGGCTGCGGTCCGGGACGACGATCACCCAGGGCGCCGAGGTGACGATCGACGGGTTCCTCTACGCGCTCGGCGACCTGTCCAACCCGCTGGCGGCCGGCCGCCCGCCGGTCGTGCGCCAGGGCGAGTCGATCACGTTCCGCAACCTCGACGACGCGCGCGAGGTGTGGCACACGATCACCGCCTGCAAGGCGCCGTGCAACCGGCGCACCGGGATCGCCTACCCGATCGCCGACGGCGAGGTCGACTTCGACTCCGGCGAGCTGGGGACCGGCCCGCTGCCGCGCGCGGCGGCCGCCGCCCAGCGGACGACCTGGCAGACGCCGGCCGACCTCAGCCCCGGCACGTACACGTACTTCTGCCGCGTCCACCCGTTCATGCGCGGCGCGTTCCGCGTGGTGCCCCGATAGCGACGGACGGCCCGGCCCTCGACGAGCTCCGCATCGCCGACCCGCCCGCCCGGTGGGCCGCCCTCGGCTTCGCCGGCCGGCCCCCCGGCGCCGGGGGGGTGGGGGGGGTGCGGCGGCGGGGGGGTATAGA
>JADGIB010000129.1 GCA_019683665.1 Solirubrobacteraceae bacterium | reverse complement strand
GGCGGCGGCTGGTCGCCGGGCGGGGTGACCGCCTCCGGCCCGCCGGCCGGGGCGGGCGCGGCCCCCTGGGCGGCGCGCAGCTCGAAGAACAGCACCGCCGAGGCGAGCGCGGTGAGCGGCGCGAGCAGGAGGCTGCCGATCCAGACGACGAGGGCGCTGACCGCGGTGCTCGCCGGCACGGTGACCGCGGCGAGCAGGCCGACGACGACCATCACGGCCACGAAGAAGATGAGGATGACGCCCAGCGTCTGCCAGAAGTTCGGCTTCACCAGCTCCCAGCTGCGCGAGAACGCCTCGATCACCCCGCGGCGCTCGACGACGATCGACGGGTGACGACCGCCCACATCGTCGCGAGCACGATGCCCGGGACGATGCAGAGGACGAACCAGATCGTGATCCCGAGGCCGGCGAGGAACGACGCGATGATGAGCGTCAGGAGGACCGGCGTGACCTGGTTGAGGAGGCCGCCGACCGACGCGTCGAGCCGCCCGTCGCGGGTGTCGTTGACGAGCTCGACGACCATGCCGTTGTAGAGCCCCTGGAGGACGATCGCCAGCAGCGATCCGATGAGGGAGATGAGCCAGCTGTCGCGGCCGGCGAGGCTGAAGACGCCGTTGATGAGGAACACCACGGCGGCCAGCCCGATGAGCACCGCCGCGTACTGGCCGTACGTGCGGACGGTCTTCGAGACGACCTGTCCGATGTCGATGGTTCGCGTCATGACCTCCCTACCCGTTCGTCGTGCGTCCTGCCAGACGCCGGAACTCTAACGCCGGACGCGGCCGTCACGCCGGGACCTAGACTGACGGTCCGTGCGGGCGCCCGCTCCGAGCCCTCCGCCGACGCGCGCCGCGAGCGCGGCGCTGCTCGCCGTCGGCGCCGTCCCGTTCGCCGTCGGGGCGCTCCTGCACGTCGAGGACGGCCGCCTGTCGGAGGCGGCGATCCCGTGCCCGTTCCGGGAGCTGACCGGGCTGCCGTGCCCGCTGTGCGGGTCGGTGCGCGGGGTCGTGCTCGCCAGCCGCCTCGACCCGGGCTTCCTGTCGTTCAACGCGGTCGCCGTCGCCGTCCTCGCCGCGCTGGCGGCGATCGGCCTGGCCGGCCTGGTCGCGCCGCGCCGCCTCGGCCGGGCGCTGCCGCGCCCGCGGGGGCGCTGGGCCGTCGTCGCCGTCGTCGCGCTCGTGGCGGCGGCGTGGTCGTGGACGCTGGCCCACCGCGCGTCAATCGCCGGCTGAGCCGCGCACGAGCTCCGCCTCCTCGGGGCTGAGCCCGTAGCGGCGGCGGTGGAGGACCCAGCCGACGACCCCGGCCGGCAGCGGCAGCCAGTAGGAGACGAGCCGGTAGGCGAGCGAGGCGAGGACGGCGGCGCCGCCGGTGACGCCGGCCAGCGCCAGGGTGCCGGTGAGGCCAGCCTCGACGAACCCGAGGCCGCCCGGCGTGAGCGGGATCTGGGCCAGGACCTGGGCGGCGACGAAGGCGAGCAGGACGAGCGTCGGGCGCGGCGAGGCGCCGACGGCGGCCAGCGCGGCCAGCAGCGCGAGGTAGTCGAAGAACCAGCGGCCGATCGAGGCCAGCAGCGCCTCCCACCAGCGGCGGCCGAGCACCCGCATGATGAGGTCGCGCTCGGCCAGCAGCCGCTCGGGCAGGTCGGTGAGCGGCGCCCGGCGCCGCCGCAGCCGGTTGCGGATCCGCTGGGCCAGCGCCCCGATCCAGCGCAGGAGGCCGTCGGTGGCCAGCAGGACGGCGCCGACGGCGAACAGGGCCGCGAACAGGACGAGGCCGGCGATCGCGGCGCGCACGAGCCGGTTGTCGGGCGAGACGACGCCGCGCACGAGCGCCGGGACGGCGGCGACCGGCAGCGCGAGCAGGACGGCGAAGACGAGCAGCGACGACGCGGTCAGCCCGGTCGCCGCCCTCGCCCCGGGGATCCCGGACTGCACGAGCATCCGGTACTGGAGCGCGCCGGCCGCCGCCCCGCCGCCGGGGACGATGCGGCCGAACGCGTTCGCGGCGAGCTGGGAGGTCGCCACGCCGTAGAGGTCGCGGGTGCGCAGCGCGAGGCGCTGCAGCAGCCACAGGCAGACGAAGCTCGCCGCCTCGGCCACGAGCATCGCCGCGAACCACACCGGCTCCAGGCGCGTCAGCCGCGGCCAGGCCGACAGGACCTGGAGCAGGCTCGGGAAGACGAGGTAGAGCGAGACCCCGGTGACGAGCAGCGCGAGGACGGTGCGGGGGAGGCGTCCCACGACGCCTCAGGATGCCCGCTGCGGGGCGGGGTCCACGCGCCCGCCGACGGTGCCGGGCCGGCCCGCGCCCAGCCCGCAGGCGAGCATCGCGGCGCTGAGGGCGAGCATCGCGACGAGGACGGCGTCCCAGCCGCCGGTGAGGTCGTGGAGGGCGCCGAGCGCGAGCGGGGCGGCGGCCGCGACGACGTAGCCGAGCGACTGGACCATGCCCGACAGCGCGGTCGCGCGCGCCCCGTCCGGCGAGCGCAGGACGACGAGCGCGAGGGCGAGCGCGAACCCGGCGCCCTGGGCGATCCCCATGAGCGCCATCCACAGGGCGGTCAGCGTCGTCGGCCAGACGAGCACGCCGGCGATCCCGGCGGCCCACAGCCCGGCGGCGCCGGCGGCGAGGACGCGCTGGTCGGTCACGCGCCCGGCGATGATCGGGGCCAGCAGGCCGCCGGGCAGGCCGAGCTGCATCGAGATCGCGACCATCGCCCCGGCGCGGCCGTCGCTGAGCCCGGCGTCGCGCAGGAGGTCGGGCATCCAGGTGGCGAGCGCGTAGAAGAGCGCGGACTGGAAGGCGAACAGCCCGGTCAGCAGCCAGGCGAGGCGGTCGCCGCGCAGGCGCACCTTCGGCAGCGGCGGGACCGGCACGCCGCGGCGGGCGCGGACGAGCGCGGGCAGCCAGGCGACGGTGGCGACGACGGCGGGCACCGTCCACGCCGCGAGCGCCGCCTCCCAGGAGCCGAGGGCGCGCTCGAGCGGGACGGTGAGCGCGGTGGCGACGGCGGCGCCGGTCGACATGACCGCGACGTAGAGGCCCATCATCAGGCCGGGCGGCGCGAACTCGCGCTTGATGAGGGCGGGCAGGAGGACGTTGCCGACGGCGATCCCGGCGCCGGCCAGCAGCGTGCCCGCGTAGAGCGGCGCGATCGCCGGGACGATCCGCAGCGCCCCGCCGGCGCAGAGCGCGAGCATCCCGAGCAGGAGCGCGGCCTCGGGCCCGACCCGGCGCGCGAGCGCGGGGACGGCGGCGCCCGCCGCCGCGAAGCAGAGGACGGGCAGCGTCGTCAGCGCGCCGGCGGCGCTGCCCGACAGGCCCAGCGCCTCGCGGACGTCGTCGAGGACCGGCCCGACCGAGACGAGCGGCAGGCGCAGGTTGACTGCGATGAGCAGCAGCGCGACGGCGAGCGCGACGTGGTGGCGGCGCACGGTCACCGCCCGCCGTCGCGCCGGGCGAGCGCCTCGCCGAGCGCCTTCTCGACCGCGCGGGTCATGACCTGCTGGAAGCCCGCCAGCATCGCCTCGGAGGCCAGCGGGCGCAGCCGCTCGACGGCGGCGGCCGCGCGCGCCCAGCCCTCCGGTCCGGCGGCGCCCGCCTCGATCGGGGCGAGGACGTCGTCGCGGACGAGGCGGATGAACGCGTCGGCGACCGCCTCGGCGCTGCGGTTGATCTGCTCGAGGACGTCGAGCGCCCGCGCCGGCGGGACGCCGAGGGCGACGACCTCCTCCCCGGCGCGCAGGAGGCGCGGGCTGGGGACCTCGTAGCGGCCGTCGCCGCGGGCGGCGACGAGGCCGAGCCGCTCGGCGCGCCGCAGCAGCTCGGGGTCGCCGGTGCCGAAGCGGCGGGCGAGCTCGCCGGCGTCGAGCACCTCGGGCGCCTCGTCGGCGAACGGCGAGAGGACGCTGCGGGCGAAGCCGAGGACCTCGGAGCCGGCGCCGCCGGCGTGCTCGAGCAGCCGCCCGATCGCCTTCAGGTTGAAGCCCTCGGCCTGGAGCTCGCGGATGAGCTCGAGGCGGGCGAGGTGCTCGGGCCCGTAGTAGCCGGTGCGGGCCCGGATCGCCGGCGGCGGCAGCAGCCCCCGCGACTGGTGGGCGCGGATGTTGCGCACGGTGACCCCGCTGCGGCGCGCGAGCTCGTCGATCGTCATCTCGTCGTCGGCCATCGGACACGGCCACCCTAGCCGCGCCCTATGCAACACTGATCGATGTAACATCGATCCATGTTCGACGCGTGGCCGGCGCAGGCCGCCCCGGCGGGCGGCGCCGCCCTCGACCAGATCGCGATCGCCACGGCCGCCGCCACCGTCCTCACCGTCGCGATGCTCGTCCTCGCGACCGGCCACCGCAGCGGGCGCCTGCGCTGGACCCGGCGCCTGGCGGCCCGCGCGGAGCGCGCGACCGGCCTGCCCGGCTGGGCGGCCGTCCCGTCGGCGATCGCCGGCGCCTCGCTCGCCGTCGCCCTGCTCGGCATGTACTGGGACGTCGCGCTGCACATCGACGAGGGCCGCGACGAGGGGCCGCTGGCCAACCCGGCCCACCACCTCATCCTGGCCGGCCTGTTCGGCGTCCTCGCCGCCGCCGTCGCGGCGATCGCGCTGCCGCTCGAGCGCCCCGGCCCCGCCGCGGTGCGGATCGCGCCGGGCTGGGAGGCGCCGGCGGGCGGCCTGCTCCTGCTCGGCTGCGCGGCGTTCGCGCTCGCCGGGTTCCCGCTCGACGACGGCTGGCACCGCCTCTTCGGCCAGGACGTGACGCTGTGGGGGCCGACCCACCTCATGCTCATCGGCGGCGCGTCGCTGGCCACGGTCGCCGCGCTCGTGCTCGGCGCCGAGGGCGCCGCGGCCGCGCGCGCCCGGCGCGGCGCGGGCGGCGCCCCGGCCCGCGAGCGGGGCCGCGCGCACCGGCTGCGCGCCGTCCTGCTCGCCGGCGGCCTGCTCGTCGCGCTCTCGACGTTCCAGGGCGAGTTCGACTTCGGCGTCCCCCAGTTCGCCCTCCTCTTCCACCCGCTCCTGCTCGCGCTCGCCGCCTCGGTCGCGCTCGTGGCCGCGCGCGTCCACCTCGGGCCCGGCGGCGCGCTGCTCGCCGTCGCCGCCTTCCTGCTCATGCGCGGCGCCGTCGCGCTGCTCGTCGGGCCGGTCCTCGGCCGGACGACGCCGCACCTCCCGCTCTACGTCGTCGAGGCGCTCGTCGTCGAGGCCGCGGCGCGGCGCGGCGGGGCGGCGCGGCCCCTGCGGGCCGGGGCGCTCGCCGGGCTCGGGATCGGGACGCTCGGGGTCGCGGCCGAGCTCGGCTGGAGCCACCTGTGGATGCCGCTCGCCTGGCCGCCGTCGCTGCTCCCGGCGGCGATCGCGCTGGGGACGGCCGCCGCGGTCGGCGGCGGCGTCCTCGGCGGCTGGATCGGCGCCGCGGTCTCCCCCGGCGTCCCGCTCCCGCGGCGCGCCGGACGCTGGGCCGCCGGCGGGCTCGCCGTCCTCGTCGCCGCGATCGCCTGGACGCTGCCGGCCGCCGACCCGCCCGACGTGCGCGCCCGGGTCGCGCTGAGCGAGGCGGCGCCCGCGCCGCAGCGGACCGTCCACGCGACCGTGCGGCTCGACCCGCCGGACGCCGCCGACGGCGCCCGCTGGTGGACGCAGACGTCCTGGCAGGGCGGCGGCGCCGTCGTCGCGCCGCTGCGCGAGGTCGCGCCCGGGGTGTGGGAGACGACCCGCCCGCTCCCGATCGGCGGCACCTGGAAGTCGATGCTGCGCCTCCACGCCGGGCGCGCGCTCGGCGCCGTCCCGGTCTTCCTCCCGGCCGACCCGGCGATCCCGGCGGTGGAGATCCCGGCGCCCGCGCGCGCCGAGCGCGCGCTCGTGCCCGACCGGCGGCTCCTGCAGCGCGAGGCCCGCGTCGCCCCCGGCCGGCTCACCGCGCTCGCCTACGCCACCGTCCTCGCGCTCGCGCTCGCGCTCGCCGGCGGGCTCGGCTGGGGGCTGGCGCGGGCCCGCGCCCGGCTGCGCGGCCCCGCCGCCCCCCCCCCGGCCTACCCGTCGAGGCGGGCCCGCAGGCGGGCGGCCAAGTCGGCCAGCTCGTCCTGAGCCGCCTCGCGGGCGCGGCGGAAGTCGATGTCGTGGACGTCGTCGAGCGGGACGAGGTGGACGTGCGCGTGCGGCACCTCGATGCCGACGACCGCGACCCCGACGCGCGCGGCGCCGGTCTCGGCCTTGATCGCCGCCGCGATCGGCTTGGCGAACACGAACAGGTCGCCGAGCAGGTCGTCGGGCAGGTCCCACAGGTGATCGATCTCCTGCTTGGGGATCACGAGCGTGTGCCCGGCCCGGATCGGGCGGATGTCGAGGAAGGCGAGGAAGCGGTCGTCCTCGCGGAGCCTGTGCGCCGGGATCTCGCCGGCCACGATGCGGGTGAAGATCGATGCCATCGGCGCGAATCTACCTGGGTGTAGGCTCGCGCGCCCGTGGACGACCGCCTCCTGCACGCGCTCCACGTCCGGGCGCTCCACCGCGCGGAGCTCGCCCCCGAGCGCGCGCCGCACGTCGTCTTCCAGACGTCGACGATCGCCGCGCTCCTCGACGGCGCCTACGACGGCGACGTGACGATCGGCGAGGTGCTCGAGCACGGCGACCACGGGCTGGGCACGCTCGACGCGCTCGACGGCGAGCTCGTCGTCGTCGACGGGGCCGCGTACCGGGCGACGGTCGCGGGGCGCCTGGAGCCGGTCGACCCGGCCGAGCGCACCCCGTTCGCGGTCGTCATCCCGTTCGCGGCCGACGTGCGCGTCGAGCTCGACGGCCCGCGCCGGCTCGACGAGCTGCTGGCCGAGGCCGACCGCCACCTGCCCGGGGGCCCGGCGCTCGCGCACGCGATCCGCGTCGACGGCCGCTTCGCCCGCATCCGCGCCCGCTCCGTCCCGCGCCAGGCGCGCCCGTACCGGCCGCTGGCCGAGGTCGTCGCCCAGCAGCGGGTCTTCGAGCTGCACGACCTCGACGCGACGCTCGTCGGCTTCCGCTTCCCCGACGCGGCCGGCGCGCTGAACGTCACCGGCCACCACCTCCACGTCGCCGACGCCGCCCGCGCCCGCGGCGGGCACGTGTTCGACCTCGTCCTGCTCGAGGGGACGCTCCGGATCGACCACTCCTCCGAGGTGCACGCCGAGCTGCCGCCCGGAGTCGGGATCGCCACGACGGCCGCCGCGGCGCGGGCCGCGGCGGCCGCCGTCGAGCGCGAGCGCTGATCAGCCGCCGCCGGCCGCCGCGCGGACCGCCGCCTCGACGGCCAGGCCGAGCCCGAGCAGGCCGGCGTCGGCGCCCGGGCGGCCGATGAGCTGCACGCCGATCCCCGGCCGCGGGCCCGGGATCGCCAGCGCCGGCGCGCCCGCGACGCTGGCGATCGTCGCGTAGCGGGTGAGGGCGAAGAACGTCGGGCGGCGCTCGCCGGCGATCTCCATCCACTCGCCGACGCCGACCGGCGGCGGGGGCGCGGGCGCGACCGGGGTGAGGATCGCGTCGACGTCCTCGAGCTCGGCCTCCAGCCGCGCGGCGACGACCGGCGCCTCGACGCGGACCGCCCGCACGTGGTCGGCGGCCGAGCCCGGGTCGGCGCGGACGATCGCCCGCACGTCGGGGGCGAGCGCCTCGGTGGCGGCCTCGAACGCCGGGGTGCCGGGCTCGACGCCGAGGTGGGTCGCCGTCGAGGCCGCCGCCTCGGGGCCGGCGATGCGGATCTGCAGGTCGGCGACGGCGCCGAGGTCCGGGGCCGGCCGCTCGACGACCTCGAAGCCCGCCGCCCGCAGGGCGGCGACGGCGGCGGCGAAGGCCTCGGCGACCGCCGGGTCGACCGGGTGCGGGTCGCCCGTCCAGAGCGCGAGGCGGCCCGGCCCGCCCGGCGTCGTCGGCACCCGCTCCCAGCCGGCGATGACCGCCTGCAGGAGCGCGACGTCGGCGACGGTCGGCGCCAGCGGCCCGACCGTGTCGTGCGACCACGACAGCGGCAGGACGCCGTCGCTCGGGACCGCGCCGGTCGTCGGCCGCAGCCCGGCGCAGCCGCAGAACGCGGCGGGCACGCGCACCGAGCCGCCGGTGTCGGTCCCGAGCGCGCCCGCGCACAGGCCGGCCGTGACCGCCGCCCCGCTGCCGCCGCTCGACCCGCCGGCGACCCGGCCGGGGAGCCGCGGGTTGCCGACGCCGGGGCTGATGACGCCGAGCGCGAGCTCGTGCATGGCGAGCTTGCCGACGATGACGGCGCCCGCCGCCCGCAGCCGGGCCACGACCTCGGCGTCGGCCTGCGCGGGCGCGTCCGGCAGCGCCCGGCTTCCGGCGCGCGTCGGCAGCCCGGCCACGTCGATGTTGTCCTTGACGGCGATCGGCACGCCGTGCAGCGGCCCCTGGGCCGGGCGCGCGTCGCACGCGGCCGCCTGGGCGAGGACCGCCTCCTCGTCGACCGCGGCGAACGCGCCCAGCGCGGCGGCGTCCCGGATGCGCTCGAGCGTCCGGCGCGCGACCTCCGTGGCCGACAGCTCTCCGGTGGCCAGCCTCCCGGCCAGCCCTCGCAGCTCCTCCATGCGGTGACACCCTACGGTGGCGGGGGCCGGCCCGCCGTCGTAGACTCGCGCCGCCATGGAGCTGCATCCCGGCGAGGAGATCATCTACAACGGCCATCCGTCCTGGCGCTCGACGTGGGCGCTCTACGGACGCGGCGTGCTCGGGGCGATCGTCCTCGGCCTGCTGACCGCGCTGGGGACCGGCGTGTTCGGCGACGGGGTCGACTGGCTCGCGGTCGCGCTCGTGGTCGTCGTCGTGCTCTGCCTGACGATCCTCGCCGGGTTCGTGAACCGGATGTTCACCGTCTACACGATCACGACGCAGCGGCTGCGCATCCAGCGCGGGATCATCGCCCGCAAGGTCCAGCAGACCCGCATCGAGCGCGTCCAGAACGTGAACACCGACCAGGGGATCTTCGAACGGCTCCTCAACGTCGGCGACGTCGACTTCGACACCGCGGGCGGGACGAACGACGCGGACTTCCGCTTCGAGGGCGTCAACGACCCGGAGAAGGTCGTCGCCGCCGTCGACAAGGCGCAGCGCGAGCACTCGATGGCGCCCGGCCGGCCGCGCCCGGCCGACGGCCTCTCCTAGCCCGCTAGCCCGGCGCGCCCTCGGCGCGGGTGCCGGTGAACGGCTGCTCGCCGAACGGGCCGGCCGCGACGACCCCGTCGAGGAGGCCGCCGGTCACCGTGGCCCGGAAGCGCAGCTCGACCTCGACCGGGCTCGTCACCGGGATGCTCCACGTCAGCTCGCCGCCGCGGGCGCGGCCGTCGCGCAGCTCGTAGGGGCCGAACGGGGTGTCGGCCCGGCCGGTGAGGGCCTCGCCCTCGACGGCCAGCCACAGGGCGACGGTCTGCTCGCCCAGCGGCGTGTCCATCCGGCACGTCCAGGCGCCGTCGACGCCGGCGGCGCCCGGCGCGGCCCGCTCAGGCGCGGGCGCGGCGGCCGGGGGCGACGGCGGGGGCGCGGCCGCGCGGGCCGCCGGCGCGCCGCGGCCGCCCGGCCGCGCGCCGCGCCCGGTCGCCGGCGCC
>JADGIB010000128.1 GCA_019683665.1 Solirubrobacteraceae bacterium | reverse complement strand
GGGCCTCGAGGTCGGCGACCGCGCCGCATCGGGTGCAGACGACGTGGTGGTGGGGGTGGGTGCGCGGGTCGTAGAGGATCGCGCCGCCGCCCGCGCTCACGCGCCGGACGCTGCCGAGCTCCTCGAGCAGCTCGAGCGTCGCGTAGACGGTCGGGAGGGAGACGCCGGGCAGCCGGTCGGACACCGCGGTCAGGACCTGCTCGGCCGTGACGTGGGTGTCGAGCTCCCGCACGACGCGCGCGATCGTCAGCCGCTGGGGCGTGACCCGCTGGCCGCGCTCACGCAGCGCCGCGCAGAGCGCGTCCTCGGGAACGTTGATCGGGGCGGCGTCCGACACGGAACCTAGGGTAGCAATCGACGGGCAAGCGTTAGGTGGCAGCTATTTTGAGCTTCTTGTTATAGTGGCGGCCATGTCCATGCACACCGAGACCGAGAGCGAGCTCAGGCCCCCGAGTCCTGCCGAGGCCCGGTATCTCGAGGTCATGGGCCGCCTCGGGCGCCACGGCGCCTCCGTCTCGGGTGCGTCGATCGCCCGCCAGCTCGGGCTCTCGGCGCCGACCGTCCACGAGATGCTGCGCCGCCTCGAGGCCGACGGCTTCATCCAGCGCGCGGAGAACCGCGGCTGGCGCCTGACCGACACCGGCCGCCGCCAGGCCGACGCGGTCCGCCGCCGCCGGCGCGTCGTCGAGCACTTCCTGCGCACCGTCCTCGACGTCCCCGAGGACGAGGTCGCGGAGGAGGCCGACGCGCTGCTGACCGCCGTCTCGCCGAAGCTCGAGGAGCGCCTGCGCCTCGCGAGCTGGCCCGGCGACCGGCCGTGCGCCGAGCGCGGCGTCGGCGACCCGCCGGTCCGCTTCCTCGTCGGCGCCGCCCGCTCGTAGCGCCGCGCCGCCGCGCGCACGAGCTGCCCGCGACAGCGCCACGCGACGCGACGGCGCGGTAGCGTGCCGCGCGTGCCCGAGACGCCCGACCTCGCTCCCGCCGTCCAGACCGTCATCGGCCGCTGCCTGGCCGTCCAGCCCGGCGAGGAGGTGGTGGTCGTCGCCGACGCGTCGACCGCCGACATCGGCGCCGCGCTGCGGGACGAGGCCCAGCGCGCCGGCGCCAACGCCACGCTCGCGCTGACGACCGCGCGCGACACCGACGGCGCCGAGCCGCCCGCCGCGGTCGCCGCCGCGCTCGCCGCCGCCGACGTCTTCGTCGCCCCGACCGCCTGGTCGATCTCCCACACGCGCGCGCGCAAGGCCGCCAACGAGCACGGCGCCCGCGGCGCGACGATGCCGCACGTCACCGCCGACATGCTCGCCCGGCTCATGGCCGTCGACGTCGACGCGATGGTCGCCCGCTCGCGCGCCGTCGCCGAGCTGCTCACCGCCGCCGACGAGGCCCGCCTCACCTGCCCGCGCGGCACCGACCTGCGCCTCGACCTGCGCGGGAGGGAGGGGATCGCCGACGACGGCGACCTCACCGCGCCCGGCGCGTTCGGGAACCTGCCGTGCGGCGAGGGGTTCATCGCCCCGCTCGGCGGGGAGGGGACGATCGTCGCCTCCAGCCTCGCCGCGATCGGCCTCGCCGACCCGCCCGCCCGCCTCACCGTCGAGGACGGGCGGCTCACGATGGCCGAGGGGCCCGAGGGCGCGCAGCTGCTGGCCCGGCTGCGGGCCGCCGGCGAGCAGGGCACGAACCTCGCCGAGCTCGGCGTCGGCACGAACGAGCACGCGACGCTCACCGGCAACGTCCTCGAGGACGAGAAGCTGCTCGGCACCGCCCACGTCGCGTTCGGGGCGAGCGCCGGGATCGGCGGGACCGTCTCGGTCCCCGTCCACCTCGACGTCGTCGTCCTCGACGCGACGCTGGCGATCGGCGACACCCCCGTCCTGGAGTCCGGCCGCTTCGTCCTCTGATGGAGCCGCTCATCGCCGTCCCCAACGTCTCCGAGGGGCGCGACCCCCTCGTCCTCGCCGCCATCGGCGACGCCTACGCGCGGGCCGGCGCGCGCGTCCTCGACGTGCACTCCGACCCCGACCACCACCGCTCCGTCTTCACGCTCGCCGCCGCGCCCGGGACGCTCGCCGCCGCGCTCGTCGCCGGCGCCGCCCAGGCGGTCGAGCTCATCGACGTCAGCGACCACGAGGGCATCCACCCGCACGTCGGCGCCCTCGACGTCTGCCCGGTCGTCCACCTCACGCCCGCCCAGCGCGGCGCCGCCGCCGCCGAGGCGCTCGTCGCCGCCGACGGCATCGGCCGCCTCGGCGTCCCCGTGCTCCTCTACGGCGAGCTCGGCGGGGGGCGCACCCGGGCCGAGGTCCGCCGCGGCGGCCCGGCGGCGCTCGCCGCCCGGATGGCCGCCGGTGAGCTGGAGGCCGACTTCGGCCCGCCGGCCCCGCACCCGACGGCGGGCGCGACGCTCGTCGCCTGCCGCCCGCCGCTCATCGCCTTCAACCTCGAGCTCGCCCCGCCGGCGACCGTCGAGGACGCGAAGGCGATCGCGGCCGACATCCGCGAGGGCGGCGCCCACGGCCTGCCCGGGCTGCGCGCGATCGGCCTGGAGCTCGCTCACCGCGGCGGCGTCGCCCAGGTCTCGATGAACGTCGAGGACCACCTCGCCGTGCCGCTGGCCCGCGTCGTCGAGGCCGTGCGCGCCCACGCCCCGGTCGCCGAGGCCGAGGTCATCGGCCTGCCGCCCGAGGCCGCCTTCGCCGGCTTCCCCGACGACATGCCGGTCCGCAACCGGCGCACGCTCGAGGCGGCGCTGGCCGAGCACGCGCCGATACGCTAGGGGCCATGGCTCAGAGGACGCGCCGGCGCACGAAGCATCGCGGCAACGCCGCGGGGATGATCGAGGCGCGCGGGCGCACCGGTCGCAAGCCGACGCCGGCCGAGACGAAGAGCGCGACGGCCCCAAAGGCACGGCCCAACCGCTTCGATCAGCCGCCGACCTGGCGCAGCGCGATCAACCGGGCGCTCATCGCCGTCATCTTCTTCGTCGTCCTGCTGCTCGTCATTCCCGGCTTCGACGTCACGCCGGCGCAGATGATCCCGCTCGTCGGGTTCATGCTGCTCATCTACATCCCGATGGGCTACTACACCGACCTGTGGATGTACCGGCGCCGCCAGCGCCAGAAGGCGCAGGCCGCGAACCCCAAGCCCAAGAAGGACGGCGCGTGAGCCTCGACGTCCGGATGCTCACCGTCGGGCCGCTGCAGGAGAACGCCTACCTCGTGCGCCGGCCCGGCGCCGACCGCGCCGTCATCGTCGACCCCGGCGACGAGGCCGACCGGCTGCTCGGCGTCGTCGAGGAGCTCGGCGTCGCGCTCGACGCGATCCTCCTCACCCACACGCACTTCGACCACGTCGGCGCCGTCGCCGCCGTCGCCCGCGCGACCGGCGCGCCCGTCTACGTGCCCGAGCTGGAGCGCGAGGTGCTCGCGAACATCAACGACCACGTGCGGATGCCCGGCTTCGGCCCGTTCGAGAGCTGGGAGGCCGAGCACACCGTCGCCGGCGGCGAGCGCCTCCAACTCGCCGGCCTCGACCTCGACGTCGTCTTCACGCCCGGCCACAGCCCCGGCCACGTCACGTACGCGGTCGAGGACAGCCAGGCGCTGTTCTCCGGCGACGTCCTCTTCCAGGGCTCGGTCGGACGCACCGACCTGCCCGGCGGCGACTGGCCGACCCTGGCCGCCGCCATCCGGGGGCTGCTGGAGCGCTACCCCGAGGAGACCCGCGTGCACCCCGGGCACATGGGGCTCACGACGCTCGGGCGCGAGCGCGCGACGAACCCGTTCCTGGCCGATCTCCCGACCCGTCAGTGAGCGAGCGGATCCAGGCGCCGCGCGGCACGCAGGACGTGCTGCCCGAGCAGACCGCGGCCCGGGCCGCGCTCGAGGCCCGTGCCCGCGAGGTGCTCGAGAGCGCCGGCTACCAGCGCATCGAGACCCCGATCTTCGAGCACACCGAGCTGTTCCAGCGCGGCGTCGGCGAGTCGACCGACATCGTCCAGAAGGAGATGTACACGTTCGACGACGCCGGCGGGCGGTCGCTGACGCTGCGCCCCGAGGGCACGGCCGCCGTCTGCCGCGCCTACGTCGAGCACGGGATGCACAAGCTGGCCCAGCCGGTGAAGCTCTGGTACCTCGGGCCGTTCTTCCGCTACGAGCGCGCCCAGGCCGGCCGCTACCGCCAGTTCTGGCAGATCGGGGCCGAGGCGCTCGGCTCCGAGGACCCGGCCGTCGACGCCGAGGCGATCCTCCTGCTGACGACGCTGCTGACCGACGTCGGCGCGCGCGGCATCACCGTGAAGGTCTCCAGCCTCGGGCGCCTCGAGTCGCGGGCCGAGTACCGCGCCGCGCTGCAGGACCACCTGCGCCGGCACGCCGACAAGCTGTCGGAGGAGGTCCGCAACCGGATCGACCTCAACCCGCTGCGCGCCTTCGACTCCGACCACCCGGGCACGCGGGAGGTCATGGCCGGCGCGCCGCTCCTGCGCGACTTCCTCGACGCCGAGGACGCCCAGCACTTCTCCGAGGTGCTCGCGCTGCTCGACGCGGCCGGCGTCGCCTACAAGGTCGAGCCGACGCTCGTGCGCGGCCTCGACTACTACGTGCGCACCGTCTTCGAGATCCACTCCAGCGAGCTCGGCGCCCAGTCGGCGCTCGGCGGCGGCGGCCGCTACGACCGCCTCATCGCCGAGATCGGCGGCCCGCCGACGCCGGGGATGGGGTGGGCGGCCGGCATCGAGCGGATCCTGCTCGCCGGCGGCGCGCCGCCGCACGCGGCCCCGCCCGTCGACCTCTACGTCGCCGGCCCGGTCGGGCCGACGCAGTTCCGCCTCGTCGCCGACGCGCGGCGGGCCGGCCTCGGCGCCCAGCTCGACCTCGCCGGGCGCTCGATGAAGGGCGTCTTCAAGCAGGCGGCGCGGCTCGACGCTCGCTACGTTGCCTGGATGAACGAGGACGGTTCCTGGGAGCTGAAGGATCGCCAGGGCGGCGAGCAGATCACCGCCCCCGACGCGGATGCCGTCGTCCGCGACGTGCTGCGGGGCCCGGGCCTGTGAATCGCCCGCCCGCCGCCAACCGCTACCGCGACGCGTGGGCCGGCGAGCTCGGCGCCGACCGCGCCGGCCAGCGCCTGCGCGTCGCCGGCTGGGTCCACCGCCGCCGCGACCACGGCGGCCTCATCTTCATCGACCTGCGCGACCGCTCCGGCCTGCTGCAGCTCGTCTTCCACCCGGAGACCTCCGGCGAGGCGTTCGCCGCCGCCGAGCGGCTGCGCTCCGAGCACGTGCTGTCGGCCGTCGGCACGCTCGTCCGCCGCGAGGAGGCGAACGTCAACCCGAACATCGCCACCGGCGAGGTCGAGCTGCAGGTCGAGGAGATGGAGGTGCTCGCCCAGGCCGAGACGCCGCCGTTCCCGGTCGACGAGGACGGCCAGGTCGACGAGAGCACCCGCCTCGCGCACCGCATGATCGACCTGCGGCGCGAGGCGATGCGCGACGCGCTCGTGCTCCGCGACCGGATCGTGCGGGTGATGCGCGAGACGCTCGCCGAGCACGACTTCCTGGAGATCGAGACGCCGATCCTCACGCGCTCCACGCCGGAGGGCGCGCGCGACTTCCTCGTCCCGTCGCGGATGCAGCCCGGCAGCTTCTACGCGCTGCCGCAGTCGCCGCAGCTGTTCAAGCAGCTGCTGATGATGAGCGGCTACGAGCGCTACTACCAGATCGCGCGCTGCTTCCGCGACGAGGACCTGCGCGCCGACCGCCAGCCCGAGTTCACCCAGCTCGACCTCGAGATGTCCTTCGTCGAGGAGGAGGACGTCATGGGGCTCATGGAGCGCCTGTTCGCGCGGGTGTTCGAGGCGTGCGGCTTCTCCGCCCCGCCGCCGCCGTGGCCGCGGCTCGGCTACGACGAGGCGATGGCCCGCTACGGGTCCGACCGCCCGGACCTGCGCTTCGGCTTGGAGATCCACGACGTCTCCGACCACCTGCGCGGCACCGGGTTCAAGGCGTTCCGCGGCGTGCTCGACAGCGGCGGCGTCGTCCGCGGCTTCAACGCCGGGCCGCGCGAGACGCCGCGCAAGGAGCTCGACGAGCTGACCGAGCTGGCCCAGCGCACCGGCGCGAAGGGGCTCGTGTGGGCGTTCGTGCAGGAGGGCGGCGTGTGGCGCTCGCCGATCGCGAAGTTCCTCACCGACGCCGAGATGCAGGCGGTCTCGTCGCAGCTCGGCGCCTCCGAGGGCGACCTCCTGCTCGCGGTCGCCGACGACGCGTGCGTCGCCGCCGAGGTCCTCGGCACGCTGCGCCTGCGCCTCGGCGAGCCGGACACGAGCCGCCACGAGCTCGTGTGGATCGTCGACTTCCCGGCCTTCGAGTGGAACGAGGGGGAGGGGCGCTGGGACGCGCTGCACCACCCGTTCACCGCGCCGGTCGGCGACCTCTCCGACCCGGGGTCGCTGCGCTCGCGCGCCTACGACCTCGTGCTCGACGGCACCGAGATCGGGGGCGGCTCGATCCGAATCCACGACGTCGACGTCCAGCGCCGCGTGCTCGAGATCCTCGGGATGCCCGAGGAGGAGGCCCAGGCCCGCTTCGGGTTCCTGCTCGACGCGCTGCGCTACGGCGCGCCGCCGCACGGCGGGATCGCGTTCGGCCTCGACCGCGTCGCGGCGATCGTCGCCGGGCGCGACTCGATCCGCGACGTCATCGCGTTCCCGAAGACGGCCAGCGGCGCCGACCTCATGACCGGGGCGCCGGCGCCGGTCGACGCCCGCCAGATGAAGGAGCTCGGCCTCAGGCCGGCGTAGGCTCGGGCGCGGCCGCGCCCTCCACCGGGTCGGCGTCCCCGTGGCGCGCGACCCGGTTGCGGCCGAGGCGCTTGGCGGCGTAGAGGCCGCGGTCGGCCTGGCGCAGGAGCAGGTCGGTCGCGGTCGCGTCGTCGGGGCAGATCGCCACGCCCATCGAGGCCGTGATCGGCAGCTCGACGCCGACGACCGCGATCCCCTCGACGGCGGCGCGCAGCGTCTCGGCCAGCGCGAGCCCGCCCGCCAGCGGCGTATCGGGGGCGAGCACGAGGAACTCCTCGCCGCCCCAGCGCCCGACGACGTCGCCGGCGCGGGTGCTCGCCCTCAGCGTCGCGCCGACCGCGGCGAGGACCGCGTCGCCCTTGTCGTGGCCGAAGCGGTCGTTGACGTCCTTGAAGTGGTCGAGGTCGATCGAGACGACGCCAGCGGCGACTCGCGGCGCAGCGACTGGGCGACCATCCGCTTGAGCATGTCGTCGAGCGCGCGCCGGTTCGGCAGGCCGGTGAGCGGGTCGGTGGCCGCGCGCGTCTCGGCCAGCGCGATCGTGCGGAGGTTCGCGAGGACCGGCGCGGCGATCGTCACCGACTCGGCGACCTGCCGGCGCGTGTCCTCGTCGAGCGGCGCGTCCTGGGCGGCGAGGACCGACCCGATCACCTCGCCGGAGGCGACGAGCGGGGCGCAGAGGCGGTCGCGCCCGGCGCCCGCGCACACCTCGCAGCGCACGAGCGGGGGCTCCTCGCCGGCGCCCTCGGCGTGCGGGGCGCCGAGGCGGACCGCGGCGCAGTCGCGCGGGGCCGCGTCGGCGAGCGCGGTCGACAGCGGCCCGGCCGGGTCGAGCGCGGTGCGGGTCACGAGCCGGTCGCGGTCCGGGTCGGACTCGAGCACGGCGACGGTGCGGCCGTCGCGGCCGTGGCCGAGGTGGCGCTCCAGCAGCTCGTGGACCTCGTCCTCGGAGGCGGCCGACAGGAGCGCGCGCCCGAGCTCGTCCTGGCGCTGGCGGTGGCGGCGCTCGGCCTCGGCGACGGCGGCCTCGGCGCGCAGGCGCCGGTGCAGGACGTACATCCCGCCGCCGACGACGACGAGGACGGCGAGCAGCGCGAGGATGATCGTCGCCAGCATCGAGACGGCCTGGTCGTCGACCCGCAGCCGCTCGAGCTCGGCGTCGAGGCCGTCGACGGCCGTGTCGAAGCGCTCCAGCAGCGTCTGCGTCGCCTTCGTGCGCCGGGCGGACCGCTCGTCGGCGGCGGCCGACAGCGCGTCGGCGCGGTCGCGCCAGCGCGCCTCGGCGGCCTTCACCGCGTCGAGCGCCCGGTCGACGCGCGCGTCCTCCTCGGCCGCGTCCTCGAGGAGGGCGACCGCCCGCTGGAACTCGCGGTGCCCCTCGGAACGGATCGCCGCGACCGCGTCCCGGTCGGTCTCGAGGCCCTGGAGGGCCGTGACCTCGTCGACGACCGCGGCGCGCAGGGCGGCGGCGGCGCGCAGGCGCTCCGTCGCGATCGTGGCGCTGTCGCGCTGGATCTGGGCCCCGAGCCAGACCGCCCCGCCGACGGCGAGCGCAGCCACGACCAGGAGCATCCGCATGCGCATCTGCCGCCGCATCTCAGGCACCACATTCGACGTCCGGGCCCGGACCTTGAGGCGCGGGCCCGCGCATACACTCCGAACGGATGGCCGACGAGCGGTTCGAGGAGCACCTGCGCGCCCCGCGCGGCCACGTCCCGGCGGGCGCCCACCACGGCGCCGCCGGCGGGGCCGTGTGCGGCGACCTCGTGCGCGTGTCGGTCGCCGTCGAGGGCGACCGCGTCGTCGACGCGGGCTGCGACGCGTCCGGCTGCGGCGCCGCGCTGGCCGCCGCCTCGGCCGCGGTCGAGCTCGTCCGCGGCGCGCCGGTCCTGGAGGCCGCGCGCGTGTCGGCGCAGGCCATCGCCGACGAGCTCGGCGGGCTCAGCCCCGGCAAGCGCCACGCCGCCGACCTCGCCTCCGACGCCCTGCACCGCGCGCTCGGCGCCGCCGTCCGCGCCGACGGGGCGGCCCCGCTCGACCCGGGGCGGGTGCTCGTCGCGATGAGCGGCGGCGTCGACTCCGCCGTCGCCGCGCTGCGCAGCGGGCCGAACGCGGTCGCGGTGACGCTCGAGCTGTGGTCGTCGCCCGAGAACGACGCCGAGCGCTCGTGCTGCTCGGCCGACGCGGTCCGCCACGCCCGGATGCTCGCCCACCGGATGGGCCTGCCGCACCTGACGATCGACCTGCGCGACGAGTTCCGCGCCGGGGTCGTCGAGCCGTGGCTGGCCGACCACGCCGCCGGCCTGACCCCGAACCCGTGCGTGCGCTGCAACGGGTCGGTCCGCCTCGACGCGATGCTCGACGTCGCCGCGCGCGTCGGCGCGCCCGCGCTCGCGACCGGCCACTACGCGCGCGTCGGCGATGACGGGCTGCTGCGGATCGCCGCCGACGCCGCCAAGGACCAGAGCTACATGCTCGCCGCCGTCCCGCCCGCGGTGCTCGCCCGGCTGCGCTTCCCGCTCGGCGAGCTGACGAAGGCCGAGGTGCGGGCGCTGGCCGAGGAGGCCGGGCTGCCGGTCGCGCGCAAGCCCGACTCGCAGGACCTCTGCTTCCTGGCCGGCACCGGCCGGGCCGAGTTCCTGGCCCGCCACGGCGGGCAGCGGGCGCAGCCGGGCGACCTCGTCGACACCGCCGGGCGCACGCTCGGACGCCACCGCGGCCAGGCGCTCTACACGGTCGGCCAGCGCAAGGGGCTCGGGCTGGGCGGGACCGGCACGCCGCGCTACGTCGTCGCCAAGGACGCGGCCCGCAA
>JADGIB010000127.1 GCA_019683665.1 Solirubrobacteraceae bacterium | reverse complement strand
TCGTCGTCGCCGCGGTCGCCGCGCTCGTCCTGCCCGTCTACCAGCTCACGCGGGACGGGGTGCTGCCGCGGCCGTTCCGGCGCGGCCGCTGACCCTGCGCGCAGCGTACGCGCCGTCGCCGCTGAGCGGGGCTGCGCGGCCGGCGCGCGGTCAGCGGCCGAGGTGGATGCCGAGCATCCGCGGCGCGCCGGCGATCGCCCGCAGCCCCGGCGACGGCACCCGGCCCTGCTCCTCGAGCTCCTCCTTGCGGAGGTTGGCGAGCCGCACGAGCGAGCCCCCGGCCCAGGCCAGCGGCTCGGGCGGGACCTTCGCGTCGCGGTCGCCGTGGAGCGCGGTCAGCTCGTCGCCGGCCGTCTCGCCGGTGGCCAGCGCGGCGAGCGTGCGCGCCGCGAGGTGGCTCGGGCCGACGCCGTTGCCGGTGAAGCCGAACGCGTAGTGGACGGGCGCCTCGGGCAGGGTGCCGACCTGCGGCAGGTGGCTGGGGGAGACGTCGATCGGGCCGCCCCAGGCGTGCTCGATGCGCCGGCCCTCGAGCTGCGGGAACACGCGCAGCAGATGGCGGTGCGTCGCGCGGACGACGTCCGGGTCGACCTCCGTGCGCCCGCCGAGCCGGGCGCCCCAGGCGATCCGGCCGCCGCCCCAGCCGAAGGCGATGCGCTTGTCCGGGGTGGTGCGGAAGTAGTGGACGAACGTGCGGCCGTCGGTGATGTTCTCGCCGCCGGTCCACCCGAGCTGCTCGAGGACGTCCGGCACCGGCTCGGTGATGAGCACGTGCGACGACGTCACCGCGAGCCGGCCGCGCAGCGGCCGGAACCCTCGCGCCGCCGCGTTGATCGCGAGGACGGCCCGGCCGGCGCGGACGGTGCGGCCGTCCGCCGTCGTCACCGCGACCCCGCCGCCGGCGGCGGGCGCGAGCCGGCGGGCGCGGGTGTGCTCGAAGATCCGAACGCCGCGCTCGGCGAGCACGCGGCGCAGGCCGAGCGCCAGGCGCGCCGGCTGCACCGTCGCCTCGTCGGGGACGTAGACCCCGCCGCGGAAGACCGGCGAGGCGCAGCGACGCCGCACCTCCTCGGGCGACAGCGCGACGACCCGCTCGGGCACGCCGAGGGCGGCTGCCGCGGCCACCGCGTCGCGGCCGGCGTCGTCCTGGGCCGGCGCGGCCGAGGCGGTGATCGTCCCCCGGCGCCGGTACCAGGCGTCGACGCCGTGCTCTTCGCAGAACGCGCCGATCGCCTCCACGCTCTCGACCGACCGCAGGACGAGCCGCAGCGCGCGCTCGTCGCCGAGCCGCTCGCGCAGCGACGGCAGGTTCAGCCACAGCGTCTCGCAGAAGCCGCCGTTGCGGCCGCTTGGGCCGTGGCCGCAGATCGACGCCTCGAGCAGCACGATCGACGACGGCGCGAGCCGGTCGAGCAGGTGCCAGGCGGTCCACATGCCCGTGTAGCCGCCACCGATGATCACGACCTCGGCGGCGAGGTCTTCGGTCAGGCGCGGCAGCGGCTCCGGGGCCGGGGCCTCCTCGAGCCAGTAGCCGTGAGCGGAGTGACGGATCTCGTGCACGGGCCGGAACTCTCGGTCGTCGGCGCCGCGCGCACAACCCGACAGAGCGCGTGGCAGGGGCGACGGGCGGTCAGACAGCCTGTCGCCTGGGCGGCGCCCCACAGCTGAACGCGTCCCGCCCGCTCAGCGCGACCCGAGCGGCGCCCGCGCCGTGGACGCGCGCTCGGCGAACGCGGTCGGCAGCACGACGTGCCGAGGGTGGTCGCCGACGCCCTCGATGCGCTCGATGAGCAGCTCGGCGGCGATCTGGCCGACCCGCCGCGGATCGAGCTGCAGCGCGGTGATCGGCGGGTCCGACGCGCGCGTTCCCGGGCTGTCGCTGCCCGCCGCGATCATGAGGTCGTCGGGCACCTGCAGGCCCCGGGCGCCGGCGGCGAGGAGCGCGCCGAGGGCCAGCCGGTCGAGCGGCGCGTAGATCGCGTCGGGCGGATCGTCGCGGTCGAGCAGCTCGCGGGCGACCTCGTAGCCGGTCGACTCGCTCGCCAGCGGGCCGGTGGAGGCGATGATCGGCTCGCGCCCGGTGTCGGCGCACCAGGCCTCGTAGGCGTCGATCGTGTCGATCGTGTACGAGCGCGTGGGCTCGTTCGTCAGCAGCGCGACGCGCGACGCGCCCCGCTCGGCGAACAGGTCGAGCACGCGGCGGGCGGCGGAGCCGATCTCGTTGTCGACCCAGGTGGCGGCGTCGGGCGGCCGGTCGGGCGGGCGGCCCATGCTCACGACCGGGACGCCCTGGGCCTCGAGGTGTGCCATCATCGGGTCGCCGAGGACGGGGTCGAGGATGATCGCCCCGTCGACGGCAAACGACTCGAGCTGCTCGACGCCGGGGTTGAGCGGCAGCAGGACCATCGCGTAGTCGTGCGAGAGCGCGGTCGTCGCCGACGACGACACGACCTCCGCGAAGTACTCGGCCCCCGACAGGTCGCTCGTCTGGTCCTGGAGCATCGAGCTCGCCATGGCGAGGATCCCGGAGCGTCCGCGGCGCAGCATGCGGGCGTGGGAGTTGGCGCGGTAGCCGAGCCGCCGCGCGGTCTCCGCGACGAGCCGGCGCGTCTGCTCGTTGACGCGCCCGCGACCGGAGAGGGCGTCCGATGCGGTCGTGCGCGACACGCCGGCGGCAGCTGCCACGTCGCGGATGCTGATCCGCTTCGTCATGCGCCGGGCGAGGTCGGGCGCTGTGCCGGTGAGCGTGGTCCGAGCGCTTCGAGATCCGTCAAGGCGCGCGGATCGTACCTCCCACTTGACACGGCGACGGTCGCCTCTCTACCTTGCCGGTCCCGGTTGCCGGAACGATCCGGCATCCGATTCCGACAAGCATCCGTGGAGTGAGAGGATGTACCTGCCCTTCGACCTGGCGACGTACGCGGAGCGCCTCGAGCGGACGCGTGGCGCGATCCGCGAGCAGGAGCTCGACGCGATCGTCGTGACCCTGCCGGACGCCATCCACTGGCTCACCGGCTTCGACACGATCGGCTACCTCTGGGCGCAGTCGCTGCTCGTCGACCTCAGCGCCGACGAGCCGGTGCTGCATACGCGCACGACCGAGATGCCGGGTGCCCGAGCGACCTGCTGGCTGCGCGAGCCCGCCTTCTACGACATCGCGAAGGTCGACCCGGTCCAGATCCTGGCGCAGACGATCCGCGAGCGCGGCCTGGCCGACGCCCGCATCGGGATCGACCTGCGGTCGTTCACGTTCCTGCCCGCGCAGTGGGACGAGCTCAAGCGCCTGCTGCCCGAGGCGACGTTCGCCGACACGACCGACCTCATCGCCGAGCTGCGCGTCGTCAAGACGCCGGAGGAGATCACCTACCAGCGCCAGGCGGCCGAGATGGCCGACCACGCGCTGCGCGCGGCGATCGACGCGCTGCGGCCCGGCGTCTCCGAGACGTACATCGCCGGCGTGGCCGCGCAGGCGCTGGGCGAGGCCGGCAGCGAGTACGCGGCGATCCCGCCGATGGTCGTCTCCGGCCCGCGCTCCGCGCTCGTGCACGGCATGGCGGGCCGGCGCACGATCTCCAAGGGGGACGTCGTCTGCATCGAGCTCGGCGCGGCGGTGCACCGCTACCACGCGATCGTGATGCGGACCGCCGTCATCGGGGGCGCGAACGCGCGCGTCGCCGAGGTCCACGCGTGCACCCGCGAGGGGTACCTCGCCGCGGTGGCGGCCGCCCGGCCGGGGGCGGCGGCCAAGGCGCCCGACGAGGCGTGCAACGCCGTGCTCGAGCGGCTCGACCTCGTCCGCCGGCGCTGCCACCGCATCGGCTACAGCATCGGCGTCGCGTACCCGCCGGGGTGGCTGGAGCCGATGATGCTCGTGGAGGGCGACCCGCACGTGCTGCAGCCGGGGATGTCGTTCTCGATCGAGCCGAACCTCGCGCTGCACGACGAGGGGTTCGGCATCAAGCTCGGCGACACCGTCCTCTGCACCGACGACGGCGCCGAGCGCCTCTCGAAGATCGAGCCGGACCTCTTCGAGGTCTAGCGAGCCCCGGCTTCATCGTCCAGGCCATGTCAGCCAAACCGGGAGGAGGCATCACATCACGATGACCAGGAAGCTCGTGCGCCGAGTCGCGGCGCCGGCCGCGGCGATCGTCGCCGCCCTCGCGCTCGGGGCCTGCGGGTCCGACGACGGCGGGGGCACCGCGGCCTCGTCGCAGCCCTCGACGCAGGCGTCGACCGCGGGCGGCGGCGGTGGCGGCACGCTCGTCGTCGGCGGCTGGGGCGGCGCCTACGACAAGGCCACCGAGAAATACTACGTCGAGCCGTCGGGCTTCGACGTCCAGTTCGTCGACGCGCCCGCCGCCCAGGTCGCCCAGGTCCAGCAGCAGAAGCGTGCCGGCAAGATCGAGTGGGACCTGATCGACTCGATCGCCGGTCCCGACGCGTGGGTCCTCCAGACGCAGGGCCTGCTCGAGCCGCTGCCCGCCGACCTGAAGGCTGAGCTGGAGCAGACGCTCGGCGAGGGCAAGGTGACCGACTTCGGCTTCACCATGGGCAACCTCTCCTACGTCGTCGCCTGCAACAAGGACAAGGTCAAGACCTGTCCGAAGACCGTGGCGGAGTTCTTCGACGTCGATCGGTTCCCCGGCACGCGCGAGGCTCCCGCGGGCGCCCCGCTCATGATGCTGACGATGGCCGAGGTCGCGGCCGGCACGCCGGTTGCGGACACCGAGACCGCCGAGCCGGACGTCGACCGCGCCTTCGACGTCCTCGACAAGGTCCGCGACAGCATCAAGGTCTTCTGGGAGTCGGGCGACCAGTCCGAGCAGGTCATGCGCACCGGCGAGGCCGACATCGGCCTCATCTGGAGCGGCCGCGCCTACCGCCTGCTCGACGAGGGCATGAACCTCGAGATCGCGGTCGACGGCGGCGCGTACGAGCCCGGGTACTGGACCGTCGTCAAGGGCTCGGACAACGTCGACGAGGCGTTCGCCTTCATGAAGTCGATCGCCGAGAACGTCGACGGCCAGGCCAAGTGGGCCGAGGAGATGGCGTACTCGGTCCCGAACCCGAAGGCGATCGAGCAGCTGCCGAACCCCGAGCGGCTGGCCGACCACCCGGAGACCTTCGCGAAGCTCGCCGTGCCGAACTTCGAGTGGTACGCGCAGCACGCCGACGAGGTCAACCGGCGCTGGCAGGACTACATGAAGGGCTGAGGGCCGCGCGATGTCGCAGACCGCGACGCCCGCAGCCGCCGTCCCCTCCCCGCCGTCGCGGCGGGGAGGGAGGCGCCGCTGGAACCCGACCGTGGGCAACGTGCCGGCCTTCCTCATGGTCCTGCCGCTGCTCGCGCTCGTCGTCGGGCTCGTCCTCTATCCGCTCGTCAAGCTGACGATCGACTCGCTGACCCAGGACGCCGGGCTGGGCAACTACGCCGACGTCTTCGCCAGCGACGCGACCCGCAAGGCGATGGTCACGACGCTGCTGGCGAGCGTCGTCGTCACCGTCATCACGGTCACCGTCGGCGCGACCCTCGCCTGGTACCTCGTGACCGCCCGCAGCACGCTCGTCAAGGCGGTGCTGTGGCTCGCGGTCCTCGCCCCGTTCTGGATGGGCACGGTGGTCAAGAACTACGCGATCATCCTGCTGATCGCCAACGACGGCGTGCTCAACGACGTCCTCAGCGCCCTCGGGCTGGGCCGCGCCCAGCTGCTCTACACGACCGGCGCGGTGATCATGGGCATCGTCTACTCGATGGTGCCGTACGCCGTCTTCTCGCTGTACGGCGTGTTCGTCGGCATCGACCAGTCGCTGCTGGCGGCGGCGCGCAGCATGGGAGCCACGCGGGCGCGCGCGCTGCGCACGGTGCTGCTGCCGCTGGCGATGCCGGGCATCGTCGCGAGCGCCGCGCTCGTCTTCGCCATCAGCATCGGCTTCTACGTGACGCCGGTCCTGCTCGGCGGCGGCCAGGCCCCGTTCATGGCGAGCGTCATCTCCTCGAACATCTTCGGCTACTACGACTACGGCTTCGCGAGCGCCGCGTCGGTGCTCCTGCTCCTCGTCGCCGTGGTCGTGCTCGCCGCCGCGCTGCTGGCGGTGGGGCGCGAGCGTCTCATGCGGGCGGTGGCGTGACGATGCCCGACACTCCGACCACCACGCGGACGCCGGCCGAGCGCCGCCGGCACCTGTCCGACCTCGCCACGCGCGCGGTCGGCGGGGTCGTCGTGACCGCTGCCGCGGTCTTCCTGCTCGCCCCGGCGCTGCTGACCATCGTGCTGTCGTTCAGCGGCGACGACCGCTTCAACTGGCCGCCCGAGTCGTGGGGGCTGCGCCAGTACGAGACGCTGCTGGAGTCGACCGACTGGCTCGACGCGATCTGGCTGTCGATCAGGATCGCGCTGCCGGTCGCGCTGCTGTCGGCGCTCATCGCCGTGCCTGCCGTGATCGCGATCTCGCGCAGCCGCCTGCCGGGACGCGCCCTCCTGCAGGCGGCCGGCGTCGTGGCGCTCATCATCCCGGTGTCGGCCTTCGCGGTCGCCGTCTACGGCGTGTTCGTGCAGCTGAAGCTGATCGGCACGTACGTCGGCCTCGTGCTGGCGAACACGGTGCTCGCGTTCCCGCTCGCGCTCGTCGTGACCGCGGCGGCCATGAGCCGCGTCCCCGTCGAGCTCGAGCTGGCGGCGATGACGGCGGGCGCCGGCCGGGCGCGCGCGTGGGCAGGGATCACGCTGCGCCTGCTCGCGCCGGCGATCCTCGCCGGCTGCGTGCTCTCGTTCATCACGAGCTTCGACGAGGCCGTGCTCATCAACTTCCTGGGCGGCTCCGGCCAGGTGACGCTGCCCAAGGCGATCTTCGACTCGGTGCGCTTCGGGGTCGACCCGGTGATCACCGCGATCGCCACGCTCCTCATGGTGGCCACGAGCCTCCTCATGCTGATCGCTCTTCGACTTCGGAGGTCCGGTAGGTGACAGCGGACATCGCGCTCGACATCCAGCGGGTGTCCCGGCGCTTCGGCGAGACGGTCGCGCTCGACGAGGTGACGCTGCAGGTCGCCCGCGGCGAGTTCCTCACGCTGCTCGGCCCGAGCGGCTCGGGCAAGACGACGCTGCTGCGCCTGATCGTCGGCTTCGACGTGCCGACGGGCGGGTCGATCCTGCTCGGCGGGCGCGACATCTCGCGCCTGACCCCGGCGGATCGCTCGGCGGGGATGGTGTTCCAGAACTACGCCCTGTTCCCGCACATGACCGTGGCCGACAACGTGGCCTACGGCCTGAAGCTGCGCAAGTGGCCGAAGGAGCGCCGGCGCGAGCGGGTCGCCGAGATGCTCGAGCTCGTCCAGCTCGGCGGCTACCAGGACCGCTACCCGCGCCAGCTCTCCGGCGGCCAGCAGCAGCGCGTCGCGCTCGCCCGCGCGCTGGCCTACGACCCGGAGATCATCCTCATGGACGAGCCGCTCGGCGCGCTCGACCGCGCGCTGCGCATCGAGATGGAGGCGGTGATCCGGTCGATCCACCGCAAGCTCCGGGCGACGATGATCTACGTCACGCACGACCAGCAGGAGGCGCTGGCGCTGTCGGACCGGATCGCGATTATGCGCCACGGCCGGCTGGTCGACGTCGGCACGCCCGAGCGCCTCTACGAGGACCCGGGCTCGACCTTCGTCGCGAGCTTCTTCGCCAACGCGAACCTCGTCGACGCCCAGCTGCTCGAGCGGCGCGGCGACGGCCGCGCGCGCGTGCGCGCCGTCGGGTCCGAGTTCGAGTGCCGGACCTCGGGCCCGGTGCTCGGCCGGCCGAAGCTCGCGCTGCGGCGCCGCTCCTTCCGTCTCGCCGAGCCCGACGGCCCGAGCATCCCGATCCGCGGCCGGGTCGCGGAGACGCTGCTGTTCGGCGACGAGCGCCAGATCGTCCTCGACGTACCGGACGCCGGCCGCGTCGTCGCCCTCATGGAGGCGCGGACGTCCGCGGTCCTCGGCGTCGGCGACGACGTCCAGCTGCACGTCCCCCGCGACGAGACGGTCGTCGTGGGGGAGGCCGATCCCGACCAAGGAGCCTGAGATGCCTGCTGATCGACCCAGACCCCAGGTGATCCCACTCGCGGAGGTCCCGAAGCGGGTGGGAGACGATGCGCCGACGAAGGTGACGATCGCGCGCGCGATCACGCGGGAGCGCTGCGGGTCCAACCTGCTGCTCGGCGCCTGCTGGATGGTGCCCGGCGACGAGACGAACGTCTGGTCGTCGAAGGAGGATGACCCGTCGGAGGAGGTGGGCCACCGCTACGGGCCGGTCGACGAGACCTACTTCATCATCCGCGGGCGGCTGCGGCTGCGCTGGGACGAGGGCGAGTTCGAGCTCGGCCCGGACGACTGCGTCTACCTGGCGCCCGGCTGGCGCTACCACCTCGAGAACGTGGGCGATGAGCCGGCGTTCTTCGTCTACAGCATGACCCCGTCGCCCGAGTGATGATCGACGTCTACTGGCACGACGACGTCCTCGAGCACGACACCGGGGCCGGCGTCTTCGAGGCGGTCGCCTCCGAGCTCATGGCGGTCGACGAGCCGCACCCGGAGAACGCGACCCGCGTCCGCAACATGAAGGCGATCCTCGAGCGCGGGCCGCTGTCGCGGCACATCCGGTGGCGGCCCGGGCGCCACGCCACGCGCGCCGAGCTCGAGCTCGTCCACGAGCCGGGCTACATCGACGAGATCGAGCGCGTGGTCGCCGCCGGCGGCGGGCGCGTGACGCCCACGACCGTCGCCTCGCCGGGCACGCTCGCCGCGACGACCGCCGCCGTGGGCACGACGCTGGCCGCGCTCGACGCGATCCTGGACGGCGAGACGGAGCTGGCCTACGCCCTCGTCCGGCCGCCCGGCCACCACGCCGCGCCCGCCCAGGCGGACGGCTACTGCTTCTTCAACAGCGTGGCGATCGCCGCCGAGGCGGCGCGCCGGCGCGGGGTGGAGCGCGTCGCGATCGTCGACTGGGACGTCCACCACGGCAACGGGACCCAGGCGTGCTTCTACGACCGCGCCGACGTGCTGACGATCTCGCTCCACCAGGCGCACGGGGCCTGGGGGCCGACGCATCCGCAGACGGGCGGCCCCGATGAGGTCGGCGAGGGCGCCGGCCGGGGCATGAACGTCAACGTCAACCTGCCGTTCGGAACCGGCGACGCCGGCTACCTGGCGGCCGCCAGGCGCGTCGTCGGGCCGGCACTCGACGAGTTTGGGCCCGAGCTCGTCATCGTCGCTGCCGGCCAGGACCCGAGCCAGTTCGACCCGAACGGACGCATGTGCGTCACGATGGCCGGGTTCCGGGCGCTCGGCGCCGAGGCCCGCGCCTGGGGGCGGCGCCACGGCGGCCGGCTCCTCGCCGTCCAGGAGGGCGGCTACGCCCCGTCGTACGCGGCCTGGTGCGTGCACGCGACGATCGAGGGCATGCTCGGCCTGGAGGCGCAGCTGGCCGACCCGCTCGCCTACCTGCCCGACGAGCCCGATCGCGCCGAGGCGGCGATCCGGGCGACGCTCGACGCGCTCGCCGGCGCCCGCGCCTGATCACGCGCCGCCGGGTCCGGACCGGGCCGGCGACGGTCGCCGCGGCCATCGACCGCCGGCGCGCCGTCGCCGGCCAGGGGCGCCAGCGTCACCGGGATCCCGTTGAGG
>JADGIB010000126.1 GCA_019683665.1 Solirubrobacteraceae bacterium | reverse complement strand
TCGGCGGCTGCGTCAGTTTTTTAAAAGACACCGCGGCGGCGCCGCGCCGCCGAGCGCGAGCCCGGCGCCGCCCGCGGGGGCGGCGCCGCGCACGGCGGGCGGCGGGTCGAGGATCTCGGCGATGACGAGGAAGGCGACGATCGCGCAGATCACGGCCAGCCGGGTCCCCGGCGCCCCCGGCCCGGCGCGGCGCGTCGCGGCGCTCCCGGCGAGCGCGAGCGCGGCCACGGCCAGCGCGAGCAGGAGCCAGTCGACGACCTCGAAGGCGTCCCAGGCCGCCAGGCCCGGCTCGTACCAGTCGAGGAACAGGCTCACGAGGACCGCGATGGCCCCGACGGCCACCAGTCCGATGCTGAGGTCGAGATCACGCCGCACGGTTCAGGCCTCCACGCGTTCGCCGGACGAGGCCCCAGTGAACCACAGCCGCCCGCCGGGTCGCGGGCGGCCGCTACCGGCCGCCGCCGGTCACGACGTCGCCGGTCGCCGGGTCGACCGTGGCCTGGGCCGGGCGGTCCGAGACCCGGACCGTGAACGTCCCCGTCGGGCGCTCGCCGTCGGCCGTGCGCGCCACCGCCGAGCCGTGCAGGCCCGCGGCGACCGTCCACGTCACCTCGTGGGTGCCGGGGATCGCCGGGTTCAGCGACCACGTGAAGTCGCGCGTCGCGCCCGGTGGCAGCCGCCCGAGCGCCCACGTCGAGTCGAACGCTGTCTCGCCGTCGCGCGGCTGGTCCTCGATCACCCACACCG
This sequence comes from Solirubrobacteraceae bacterium, assembly GCA_019683665.1. Classification (GTDB taxonomy): domain Bacteria; phylum Actinomycetota; class Thermoleophilia; order Solirubrobacterales; family Solirubrobacteraceae; genus Capillimicrobium. The sequence continues at coordinate 8,977 of JADGIB010000126.1, read as the reverse complement.
GCTGCTGCGGGTCGGCGGTGCCGGGGGAGGGGTTGCGGACGAACAGCCCGGCCAGGCTGACCGCGACGTTCGGGATCGCGCGGTCGCCGCGGTTGCGGACCGCGATCCGCAGCGTCGCCGGCCGCGACACCGCCTGCTCCTCGGGGAACTCGGCGGTCACGACCTCGACCTCGTAGGCGCCGCGCCGCTCGGACGCGTCCTGGCGCTCGGCGCCCCCGCACCCGGCTGCGACCGCCGCCGTGATCGCGCAGCACACGGTGATCGCGAGCACCCGCCTCACGCGGCGGGACGCTAGCACCTCGGACGGCCCTGACCGCTCGGTCAGTCGCGGCCGCCGGCCGGGCCGAGATCCCCGTCGGCGACGGGGCTTCGCGGGGACGGTTGCGGTTTGGCAGGGGTCCGGATCGTTAACTACGATCCCGCCCGGTCGGCGCGAGCGGTCCCAGGCTCACGCGACTCTGGCACTCAGGAGGGTGGTGATGGTCCGTAGCGTCGCCGATCGAGCGTTCTCGCCCGCCAGGAACGTCCTCGAGGAGGTGGGCGACATGATGATCCTCACGGGGCGGACGATCGCGTCCGCCCTGCGGCCGCCCTACCCGTACGGCGGCGAGTTCGTCTCGCAGTTCCTGTTCGCCGTCCGCCTGTGCTGGTTCCCCCTCCTGATCAGCACGGTCGCCTTCGGCTACGGGGCGCCGGGCCTGCAGGCCGCGAACTTCCTCGTCATCTTCGGCGCGCTCGACCGCCTCGGGGGCTTCTTCGTGCTCGCGTCGATCCGCGAGTTCGCGCCGTTCGTGACCGCGATCGTCCTCGCCGGCGTGGCCGGGACCGCGATCACCGCCGACCTCGGGGCCCGCAAGATCCGCGAGGAGCTCGACGCGCTGCAGGTGCTCGGCGTCGACCCGGTGAAGAACCTCGTCGTGCCGCGCTTCCTCGCGCTCATGCTCGTCACCGGGCTCTTCAACATCTACGCGCTCATCTTCGGGATCTTCGGCGGCGTGCTCGCGACGCTCACGAACGGCGCGCCGCTCGGCCCGTTCTGGGCCACGTTCTTCACGAACGCATCCACGACGGACCTCTGGGGCAGCGTGCTGAAGACGACGCTGTTCGGGGCGATCATCGCGATCGTCTGCTGTTACAAGGGGATGACCGCGTCGGGCGGCGCCGAGGGCGTCGGCCGCGCCGTCAACCAGGCGGTCGTCATCGCGTTCCTGGGCATCTTCGCCTTCAACTACGTGTTCACCCAGACCCTGCTGGCCACGCACCCCGAGATCCAGGTGATCCGCTAGTGGGGCGGTCCTGGCTCGCCCTCCCGCGCGACTGGCTCGCCAGCTTCGGCGAGATCGCGAAGTTCTCCGGCCGCGTCCTCGGCCAGGTCTACTCGCTGCGCGTCTTCCGCTTCACCGGCGAGGCGCTGCGGCAGGCCGGGATCCTCATCGTGTCCTCGACGATCGTCATCTGGGGCCTCGTCTTCATCATCGGCCTGCAGTGCGGCATCGAGGGCGCGTACTTCAGCCGCGCGGTCGGCGCGCCGGCGAACGCGGGCGTGTTCAGCGCCTGGTGCGACCTGCGCGAGCTCGTCCCCTACGCGTTCGGCTACATGATGGCCGCGAAGGTCGGCACCGGGATCGTGGCCGAGCTCGGCTCGATGCGGATCTCCGACGAGATCGACGCGCTCGAGGTCATGGGCATCGACTCGGTCCTGTTCCTGTGCGCGACCCGGCTGCTGGCGAGCTGGCTCGTGCTGCCGTTCATGTACCTGGCCGCGGTCGGCGCCGGCTTCCTGGCCAGCTACCTGGCCGTCGTCGAGCAGATCGGGGAGGTGTCCAGCGGCGGCTACTTCCTCATCTTCTGGATGTTCCAGAACCCGCCCGACCTCATCTACAGCCTCGTCAAGGGCATGGTCATGGCGACGGCCATCGTCCTCGTCGGCTGCTACTACGGCTACACGGCGTCGGGCGGGCCGGTGGGAGTCGGGACGGCGACGGCGAAATCCATGGTCCTGAACATCGTGCTGGTGCACCTCATCGGGATGCTGGGGACACAGGTGTTCTGGGGGGCCAACCCGAGAGCCCCGATCGGAGGTTGAGATGAGCGACGAGCGAGATCGAGACGACGCGCGTCCCGAGGAGGGCGCCCGCATGTCGATCGTCTCCGGGCCGGAGGCTCACGAGGAGGACGAGTTCCGCTTCCACACCGGCCGCCAGGCGCCGACCGGGGTCCAGGACGCGATCGAGTTCGTCGACGTCCACAAGGCGTTCGGCCGCAACAAGATCCTGCGCGGCCTGAACATGGGCATCCCCGAGGGGAGGATCTCGATGATCCTCGGCCCGTCGGGGACCGGGAAGTCGGTCTGCATCAAGCACATGGTCGGGCTGCTCTATCCCGACCAGGGCGACGTCATCGTCCACGGCCAGTCCGTGCCGAACATGCACGACGACGAGCTGTTCGAGATGCGCAAGCGCTTCGGGGTCCTGTTCCAGGACGGCGCGCTGTTCGGCTCGATGAACCTCTACGACAACGTCGCCTTCCCGCTGCGCCAGCACACCGACAAGGGCGAGGACGAGATCGCCGAGATCGTCAACCGGCGGCTGCGCGAGGTCGGCCTGGCCAACGCGAACGACAAGATGCCCAACGAGCTGTCGGGCGGGATGCGCAAGCGCGCCGGCTTCGCCCGCGCGCTCGTCCTCGACCCCGACATCGTCCTCTTCGACGAGCCCGACTCGGGCCTGGACCCGGTCCGCACCGCCCTGCTGTGCGAGCTCATCCAGGAGATCCACGAGGAGAACGGGGGCACCTACGTCGTCATCACCCACGACATCATGAGCGCGCGCCGGGTGGCCGAGCACATCTCCGTGCTGTGGCGGGGCCGGATCGTCGAGTCGGGGCCCGCCGAGCAGCTGTTCGAGTCCGACAACCCGTTCGTCCGCCAGTTCCTCTCGGGCGACTCGCAGGGTCCGCTCGGGATGGAGTGACGCCCGGGAGTGCGTGCGCCGCCGAACCGACATCGCCCGCGGCCTGGTCCTCGCCGCCCTGGTCGCCGCCGTCGTCGCGGTGGTCGTCGTCCTGCTGCGCCACGGCGACCGGACCGAGTACCACGTGATCTTCCAGAACGCCGGCCAGCTCGTGAAGGGCGACGAGGTCCAGGTCGGCGGGCGCGCGATCGGCACCGTCGACGACATCGAGCTGACCGACGACAACCAGGCGCGCGTGACGATCCTCGTCGACGACGAGTACGCGCCGCTGCGCGAGGGGACGACCGCGCTCATCCGCCAGACGTCGCTGTCGGGCGTCGCCAACCGCTACGTCACGCTGACGATGGCGCCCGACAACGCCCCGGCGCTGCCCGAGGGCGCGACGATCGGCGCCGAGGACACGACGACGCCGGTCGACCTCGACCAGCTCTTCGACACGCTCGACGAGCCGACCCGCGCGGCGCTGCAGGAGGTCATCCAGGGCACCGCCACCCAGTACGCGGGCAAGGGCGAGCAGGCCAACGAGGCGGCCGAGTACTTCAACCCGGCGCTGTCGACGACCCGCCGGCTCGTTCAGGAGGTCGCCCGCGACCAGCGGACGCTCAGCGACTTCCTCGCCAACGGGGCGAGCGTGACCCAGGCGCTCGCGCAGCGCTCCGACGACCTCACCGACCTCGTCACGCACGCGAACGCGGCCGCCGCGGCGATCGCCCGCGAGCGCGAGGCGCTGTCGGAGGACCTGCGGCTGCTGCCACAGGTGCTGCGCCGCGCGAACACGACGTTCGTGAACCTGCGCGCCACGCTCGACGACCTCGACGTGCTCGTCGAGGCGTCCAAGCCGGCGACGAAGGACCTCGAGCCGTTCTTCCGCGCGCTGCGCCCGCTCGTCCGCGACGCCCGCCCGACGATCGCCGACCTGCGCGCGCTCGTGAACCGCGCCGGCGCCGACAACGACCTCACCGACCTCCTGCGCCGCGCGCCGTCGGTCGACCGCCGGGCGCGGAGCTCGTTCCGCAGCCAGACCGCCGCGCTGCGCGACTCGACGCCGATCCTCGAGTTCATCCGGCCCTACGCGCCGGACCTCGTCGGCTTCCTGCGCGACTTCGGCCAGGGCGCCGCCAACTACGACGCCAACGGCCACTACGCGCGGATCATGCCGATGTTCACGCCGTACCGGTTCACCGAGAACGCGTCCGGCGGCCTGCTCACCCCGCAGGACCCGGGCGACAAGCTGCTCGGCACCTCGACGCTGAACCTGACCCGCTGCCCCGGCGCGGCCAGCCAGCCGCCCGCCGACGGGTCGGCGCCGTGGCGCGACACCGACGGGGACCTCGACTGCAACCCGACCCTGGTGCCGCCCGGGCCGTGAGACGCCTCGCCGCCATCGTCGCCGTGGTCGCCGCCGCCGTGGTGGTCGCCGTCGTCGCGCTCGCCGCCGCCTCCGACGGCGGGTCCGACTACCGGGTCCGCGCGATCTTCGACTCGGCCTTCGCGGTCATCCCCGGCGAGGACGTGAAGATCGCCGGCGTGAAGGTCGGCCACGTCGAGTCGCTCGACGTCACCGAGGACCACAAGGCGGCCGTCGTCCTGCGCATCACCGAGCCCGGCTTCGGCGACTGGCGCCGGGACGCGAGCTGCATCATCCGCCCGCAGTCGCTCATCGGCGAGCGCTTCGTCGAGTGCACGCCGACGCAGCCGCGAGCCGAAGGGGAGGAGCCCCCGCCGCCGCTGGAGCGGATCGACTCCGGCGAGGGCAGGGGCCAGTACCTGCTGCCGGTCGAGAACACGAAGCGCAACGTCGACCTCGACCTCATCAACGACATCTACCGGCTGCCCGAGCGCCAGCGGCTGTCGATCATCCTCAACGAGCTCGGCGCCGGCGTCGCCGCGCGCGGGGAGGACCTCAACGAGGTCATCCGCCGCGCGAACCCGGCCCTGGCCGAGACCGACGAGGTGCTCGAGATCCTGCGCGAGCAGAACCGGGTCCTCGCCGACCTCGCCACCGAGTCCGACGCGGTCCTGCGCCCGCTCGCGCGCGACCGCGCCCAGGTCGCCGACTTCATCTCCCAGGCCAAGGCGGTCTCGCAGGCGACCGCCGACCGCCGCGGCGACCTCGAGCGCAGCTTCGAGCGCCTGCCGCGCTTCCTGGCCGAGCTGCGCCCGACGCTCGAGCGCCTCGGCGAGCTCGCCGACGAGATGACGCCGGTCCTCGCCGACCTCGGCGCCGAGGCCGGCGACATCAACCGCTTCGTCGAGCGGATGGGCCCGCTGGCGGAGTCGGCGCGCCCGGCGCTGCGCACGCTGGGCGAGGCCGCCGTCGTCGGCACCGACGCGATGCGCCGCATCCGCCCGACCACCCAGCGGATCGGGACGCTGGCCCGGGCGGCGCGGCCGGTCGCCGGCGATCTCGACGACCTGCTCGTCAGCCTCCGCGACACCGGCGGCATCGAGCGGGCGATGGACTTCATCTTCTTCCAGATGGCGGCGATCAACGGGTTCGACAGCAACGGCCACTACCTGCGCGCCGGGCTGCTGCTGAACACGTGCTCGACGTACACCGACGTGAAGTTCGCCGGCTGCGAGGCGACGTTCACCCGCGCCGGCCAGACCCGCTCGCGCCCGTCCGGCAACGGCGGCGCGCACCTGGCCGCCAGCGCGACCCGGCGCCCGAAGCGGGCGGGGGCCGACGCCGGCGCCGACAGCGGCGCGATCCGCCTGCCCGACGGGATCCTGCCCGGCAGCGGCACGACGCGGCCGGTGCCCGACAAGGCCGGCGACGAGGCAGACGGCGACGAGGGCGGCGACGCCGGGACGGCGACGACGGGCCGCCTGCTCGACTACCTGCTCGGAGGCGAGGAGTAGATGGGCCGGCGCCGCTCCAGCTCGATCGCGGCCAACCCGGTGCTCATCGGCGCCGTCACCGTGGTCGTCGTCGTCATCGCCGTGTTCCTCGCCTACAACGCCAACAACGGCCTGCCGTTCGTCCCCGCCTACGAGCTGAAGGTCAACCTTCCGAACGCGGCGAACCTCGTCACCGGCAACGACGTCCGCGTCGGCGGCACCCGCGTCGGCACGATCTCGAGGATCACCCCGAAGCGCACCCCGGAGGGCGAGTACTACGCGCAGCTGACGATCAAGCTGCAGACCGACCTCGACCCGCTCCCGCGCGACTCGACCTTCCTCGTGCGCCCGCGCTCGGCGCTCGGGCTGAAGTACCTGCAGATCACGAAGGGGACCTCCGACGAGGGCTTCCCCGACGGCGCGACCGTGCCGATCGAGAACGCGACGCCCGAGCCCGTCGAGTTCGACGATCTCACGAACATGTTCGACGACCCGACGCGCGAGGCGTCCCGGGTCAACCTCAACGAGTTCGGGATGGCGTTCGCCGGGCGCGGCGCGGACCTCAACCGCGCCATCGAGGAGCTCGGCCCGCTGCTGACGAACCTCGTCCCGGTCATGGGCAACCTCGCCGACCGGCGCACGAACCTCGGCGGCCTCGTCCAGGCGCTCGAGCGCTCGGCCCGGATCGTCGCCCCGGTCGCCGAGCAGCAGGCGGCGCTCTTCCGCAACATGGACACGTCGTTCCGGGCGCTCGCCGAGGTCACGCCGGAGATCCAGGCCTCGATCGAAGGCGGCCCGCCCGCGCTCGACGCCGCGATCGAGGAGCTGCCGCGCCAGCGGCCGTTCCTGGCCAACTCGGCCGCGCTCTTCCGCGAGCTGCGGCCCGGCGCGCGGGCGCTGCGCAGCGCCGCGCCCGACCTCGCCGACGCGTTCACGAGCGGCGAGCGGTCGCTGCGCCGGTCGGTCGCACTCAACGAGCGGCTGATCCCCACGTTCGACGCGCTCGTGCGCTTCGCCGAGGACCCGGCCACCGAGCTCGGCATCCGGGACCTGCGCACGACGTCGGACATCCTGCGCCCGACGCTCGCCCACCTGACGCCGGCGCAGACGGTCTGCAACTACGTGACGCTGTTCTTCCGCAACATCGCCAGCCTCCTGTCGGACGGCGACGCCCGCGGCACCTGGCAGCGGTTCATGGTCATCGTCGCCGCCGACGGCCCCAACAACGAGGGCGGCCCCGCCTCGGCGCCGGCGAACGGTCCGACGGCGATCAACCACCTCCACACGAACCCGTACCCGAACACCGCCTCGCCCGGCCAGCCGCGCGAGTGCGAGGCCGGCAACGAGACGTACCTGCCGGGCCGGACCGTGATCGGCAACCAGCCGGGCACGCAGCGCCTGGAGACCGAGCGGACCCGACGGAGCCTGGACGGCTGATGGCCCGCCTGCGCCGACACGACCCCGACACGCCGCGCATCCCGCGCAAGGACCGCCGCGGGATGAACCCCGTCCTGGCCGGGGCGATCGTGCTCGTCCTCGTCGCGGTCGGCGTCTACTTCGGCTTCGCCAAGGAGCTGCCGTTCACGCACGGCTTCCGGGTCAACGCGGTCTTCGAGAACAGCAACCAGATCAAGGTCGACTCGCCGGTGCGGATCGCCGGCGTCGACGTCGGCAGGGTGACGAGGATCGAGCGCTACCAGGACACCGACGCGACGCTCGTCACCTTCGAGCTCGACGACGCGGCGCTGCCGCTGCACAAGGACGCCACCGCGAAGATCCGCCCGCGCATCTTCCTCGAGGGCAACTTCTTCGTCGACCTCGAGCCGGGGACGCCGACCGCGCCGACGCTCGGCGACGGCGACACGATCCCGATCACCCAGACGGCCGCGCCCGTCCAGCTCGGCGACGTGCTCACCTCGCTGCAGCAGGACACGCGCCGCTCGCTGCAGCAGGTGCTGCGCGACTACGGCGACGCGCTCACGAGCGAGCCGACGGCCGAGGACGACGCCCAGGCCGACCCGTCCGTCCAGGGCGAGACGGCGGCGCAGGCGCTGAACGACAGCCTCGACCACGCCGGCCCGGCGCTGCGCGACGTGTCGATCGTCAACGAGGCGCTCCTCGGCGTCCGCGCCGACGACCTGTCGGCCACGATCGCCGGCCTGGCCACGATCGCGGGCGCGCTCGGGCGCGACGAGCGCCGCCTGCAGGATCTCATCACGAGCTTCGACCGGACGATGGCGATCTTCGCCGACGAGTCCGCGAACCTGCAGGCGACGGTCCGCGAGCTGCGCCCGACGCTGGAGACGACGAGCGACACGCTCGCCGGCCTCAACGAGGCGTTCCCGCCGACGCGCGCGTTCGCCCGCGAGATCCTGCCGGGCGTGCGCGAGACGCCCGAGACGATCGAGGCCGCCTTCCCGTGGATCCGCCAGACCCGCGCGCTGCTGCGGCCCGACGAGCTCCAGGGCGTCGTGCGCGAGCTGAGCCCGGCCGTCCGCGACCTCGCCGCCTCGGCCGGCGCGACGAACGCGCTGCTGCCCGAGGCCGAGCTCGTCGCCAAGTGCGTCACCCGCGTGCTCCTGCCGACCGGCGACATCGTCATCGAGGACGGGCCGCTGACGACGGGCAAGGAGAACTACAAGGAGTTCTGGTACGCGATGGTCGGCCTCGCCGGCGAGGGCCAGAACTTCGACGGCAACGGCATGTACGTGCGCTTCTCGCCCGGCGCCGGCCCGCAGACCGTCTCCACCGGGAAGGCGACGCGCTCGGGCGAGGCGCTCTTCGGGCGCAGCAACGAGGCGCCGATCGGGACGCGCCCGGCCTACCCGGGCCGCCGCCCGCCGTACCGGCCCGACGTCCCCTGCCACACGCAGCGGATCCCCGACCTCAACGGCGCGCGCACCGGCCCGCCCGACGGGTCCCGCCCGCAGCAGCAGACGACGATCGGCAACCCGCGCGAGCTCGTCCAGACCGCGCCGGGCGGCCCGGTCCAGGCGGCGCTCGCCTCGCTCGCCACCGACCTCACCGGCCTCGCCGACCAGGCGACCGCGCGCGGGGCGTCCGGCTCCGGCGGCGGGGCGGCCGCGCGGGCGCGCGGGCGCGAGCGCTCCGGCGGGCGCGACGGCGGCCGGGCCTCGACCCGGGCCGCGGGGCGCCCCCCCCCG
>JADGIB010000125.1 GCA_019683665.1 Solirubrobacteraceae bacterium | reverse complement strand
TTATTATGTCACCGGCCGCCGCGGGGGCCCGGGGGGGGGCCCGCCACCGCGCGGGCGACCGCGCCGAGCGGCTGGCCCGCGAGCTCGGCGGCGGGGCGATCGGCGTCGGCGCCGACGTCTCGCGCGAGGCCGACGTCGAGCGCTACGTGGCCGCCGCCGTCGAGCGCTTCGGGCGCGTCGACCTGCACCACCTCAACGCCGGCATCCCCGGCCCGCTGGAGCCGATCGGCGAGCTGGAGGCGGCCGACTTCGAGCGCGTCATGGCCGTGAACGTCACCGGCGTCTTCCTCGGGCTGCGGGCCGCGTTCCGCCAGTACGCCGCGCAGGGGACGGGCGGCGCGATCGTCGTCACCGGCTCGATCGCCAGCCTGCGCGGCAGCGCCGACCTGGTCGCCTACCACGCGTCCAAGCACGCCGTGCTCGGCCTCGCCCGCTGCGCGGCGGTGTACGGCGGCCCGCTCGGTGTGCGCGTGAACGTGGTCGCCCCCGGCATCGTGCCGACCGACCTGTTCGCGGAGGCCGGCGACGCGACCGGGGGCGGCGGCGACATGGCCCAGCGCGCGACGACGACGCCGCTGCGGCGGCCCGGCACCCCCGACGAGATCGGCGCCGTCGTCGCCTTCCTCCTCAGCGACGACGCCGCCTACGTGACCGGCGAGGTCGTCTCGGTCGACGGCGGGGCGACGACGACGAACACGCTGCGCCCGTCCGGCGGCGCCGGCCGCTGGGACCCGTCGCTGCTGCCCTGACGCGCGGGCGCCCCCGATCGCGCGGCCGGGGTTGCTCCGCTCGGGAGCGCCTGCGTATGATTGTCAGACAATCGTCGGGGCGGCGACGCCGGAGGGGAGAGGTCAGCCAGCAATGCATTCGTTCCCGCGTCCGCAGGAGCGCCATCTGCACGTGGAGCGCACGCCGGTCGACGGCGCCTGCCCCGAATGCGGCGCCGCCGAGCTGGCCGCCTACCGCGTCCTCAGCGAGGGCGGCTGGTGGGACGTCGTGAAGTGCCAGCGCTGCCTGGCCTCCGTCCGCCGCGACCCCGCCCCGCCGCTCGGCTCCCTCGTCCCGCTCGGCACGACCGTCTGATGCTCGGCGTCGACGTCGGCGGCACCTTCACCGACGTGGTCTGCGTCCGCGACGGGCGCATCGCGGTCACGAAGGTCCCGTCCAGCCGCACCGACCCCGCCGCCCCCGTCGTCGAGGGCGCCCGCCGCCTCGGCGTCGAGGGCGCGACCGTCTTCAACCACGCGAGCACGATGGGGCTGAACGCCGTCATCGAGCGGCGCCTGCCGAAGATCGGCTTCCTCACGACCGACGGGTTCCGCGACGTCCTCGACCGCGGCACCGTCCACCGCCCGCTCGACGCGCAGACCGACCCGGCCTGGCGGCGCCCGTTCGGCGACGCCGCCCGCCCGCTCGTCCCGCGCTACCTGCGCCGCGGCGTCGTCGAGCGCATCCGCGCCGACGGCACCGTCTTCCGGCCGCTCGACGAGGACCAGGCGCGCGGCGAGCTGGAGCTGCTGAAGCGCTGCCGCGTCGAGGGCGTCGCGATCTGCCTCATCAACGCCTACGTCGACGACCGCCACGAGCGGCGGCTGCGCGAGCTCGCCCGCGAGGTCCTCGGCGACGACGTCGCGATCTCGATCTCATCGGAGGTCTCGCCGCTGGCCAAGGAGTACGCGCGCAGCAGCACGACGGTCATCGACGTGCTCATGAAGATCCTGTTCGGCGCCTACGCGCAGCGGCTCGACCGCGAGCTGCGCGCGCTCGGCTTCGCGGGCGCGCTGAACTTCGCCGACTGCGCCGCGACGCTGCTGCCCTGGGACGAGGCGCTGCGCACGCCGTACCGGATCGTCTTCGCCGGCCCGGCCGCCGGCACGATCTCGAGCGTCCGCCTCGGCGAGGCGATGGGCACCGGCCACCTCGTCTGCGCCGACGTCGGCGGCACCTCGACCGACGTCTCGCTCGTCGTCGACGGGCGCCCGTTCGTGCGCACGACGTTCGAGCTCGAGCACGACCTGGTCATCAACGCGCTCTCGACCGAGGTCTCGAGCGTCGGCGCCGGCGGCGGCAGCCTCGTCACCGTCTCGCCCGGCGGCGGCATCCAGGTCGGCCCGGGCAGCGCGGGCGCCGACCCCGGACCGGCCTGCTACGGGCGCGGCGGCCGCGTCCCGACCGTCACCGACGCCTGCCTGCTCATCGGCGTCCTCGACCCCGACGGGTTCGCCGGCGGGGAGCTGCGGCTCGACGCCGGCGCGGCCCGCGCCGCCTTCGAGGCCCTCGACACCCCGATCCCGTACGGGGAGCGCGTCGCGACCGCGTTCCGGCTCGCCGTCGCGCACATGGCCGAGGAGATCACCGACGCCTGCGTCCGCCACGGCGTCGACCCGCGCGACTTCACGCTCGTCGCCTACGGCGCCGCCGGCCCGATGCTGCTGCCGGCCACGCTCGACCTCCTGCCGCTGCGGCAGGTCGTCGTGCCGCCGCACCCGGGCCTGTTCTCGGCGCTCGGGCTGCTGAGCACCGACCTCGTCCACGACGACAGCCGCAGCGCCTACGTCGTCCTCGGCCCGGACACCGCCGCCGGGATCGAGGCGGTCTACGCCGAGATGGAGCGGGCGCTGCGCGCGCGGGTCGGCCCGGTCGCCGACGGCCTGCCGGTGCGGCGCAGCTTCGACGGGCGCCTGCTGGGCCAGAGCTGGGAGACGCCGTTCGTGGAGCTCCCCGACGGGCCGCTGACCGCCGACACGATCGGCGAGGCGATCGCCCGCTTCCACGACGCCTACGAGGCGCGCAACGGCAACCGCTTCGAGGCCATCCCGGTCGAGGGCGTCACCTACCGGGTCGAGCTCGTCGTCCCGGCCGAGAAGGTCCCCTACGTCCCGGCCGCGGCGGCCGCCCCGTCGACGCCGGCCCCCGACGGGACGGCGACGCTGCGCCACCTGGCGCCCGAGCCGCTCGCGGCCGCCGTCCACCGCCGCGAGCGGCTGGCGCCCGGCGCGCAGGTCGCCGGGCCCGCGGTCATCCGCGAGGACCTGTCGACGACGTTCGTGCTCCCGGGCCAGCGCGCCCGCGTCGGCCGGCTGGGGGAGATCGTCATCGAGCGGGAGGGGCGGGCGTGACCCTGGCCGAGGCCCCGCGCGTCGCGATCCGCGACCTCGACGACGCCGCCTTCCGCGAGCGCTACGGCTGCGACCGCTTCACCGCGACCGTCCTGGGCAACCGCTTCGACTACCTCGTCGAGCACATGAGCGTGCGCCTGCTGTGGGGCGCGTTCTCGCCCGTGCTGCGCGACTTCTACGACCTCGCCGCGACGATCAGCGGGCCGCCGTCGCGCGGCTACCAGGTGCCGGCCGCCTCCAACGGGATCGTGCTCATGGCCGGCACGACGATCGACGCGGTCCGCAACACGGTCGAGGAGTGGGGCGCCGACCGCCTGCGGCCCGGCGACGTCCTCATCGCCAACGACCCCTACCGGACCGGCAACCACGTCAACGACCTCCTGTTCGTGCGGCCGGTCTTCCACGACGGCGAGATCGCCGCGTTCGTGAACCTCAACGCCCACCAGCTCGACATGGGCGGCACGGTCCCCGGCGGCTTCAGCAGCGCGAAGGCGAACGTCTACGAGAGCGGCCTCGTGATCTCGCCGCGGCTGCTCGTCGCCGGCGGCGAGCCGGTGCGCGAGACGTGGAGCCTGATCTTCGACAACGTCCGCATGGGCGCGGTCCTGCTGCCCGACATGCAGACGGTCTGCTCGAGCCTGGAGCTCGGCGAGCGGCTGCTGGGCGAGTCGATCGAGCGCTACGGGCTGGCCGCCGTCCACGGCGCGATCGACTACGCCTGCGACGTCGCCGCCGAGCAGATGGCGGCGGCGCTGGCGCGGCTGCCCGACGGCGAGTGGAGCGGCTACGAGCGGGTCGACTGCGACGCCGCCGGCGAGGACGAGGACTACGAGGTGCGGGTGCGGATCGTCAAGCGCGGCGACCGCGTCGAGGTCGACCTGTCGGGCACGTCGCGCCAGGCGCGCTCGTCGATCAACGCGACCGCGCTCGACGTCAAGACGACGGTCGGGATCGCGCTGAAGTTCCTGTTCGCCCCGCACGGCCGCTTCAACTCGGGGCTGTTCCGCAACGTCGACATCGTCCTGCCCGAGGGCACGATCCTCAGCGCGCTGCCGCCCGACGGCGCCGTGTTCATGTACTTCGAGCAGAACCAGGTGCTGCTGTCGGCGCTGCTGCGCGCGCTGGAGGGCGCGGTCGGGGAGGCGGCGATCGCCGGCGACCGCGGCAGCCCGAACCTCCACGTCGCCTCCGGCCTGCTGCCCGACGGGACGCCGTGGGTGGCGCCGATGCAGTGCGGCGGCGAGGTCGGCCCGTTCGGGGCCAACCGCTTCGGCGACGCCGACACCCAGGCGATGTCCTACCAGGCCAACGGCGTCGCCCCCGAGATCGAGGCGGTCGAGAAGAGCAGCCCGGTGCTCGTCCTGCGCCACGAGCCGGTGCCCGACACGGCCGGGCCGGGCACCCACCGCGGCGGATGCGCCGTCCTGCGCGACTCGCTCTGGCTCACCGACGCCCAGCACTCGCTCAACGAGCTGCGCTACAAGCACGTCCCCGGCTTCGGCGTGCAGGGCGGGGGCGAGGGCGCGACCGGCGGGGTGTGGGCGTTCCCGCCGGCCGAGGACGGCTCGCCGCGCGACCCCGGGCGCGGCCCGGGCTCCTACGCGGCCGGGACGCCGCTGGCCGGGATCGTCGACCCGCGGACGAAGGCGCCCAGCCGCGACGGCGAGTACGTGTTCCCGTTCCCGCCCGGCGGCTGCCGCACCCTGGCCAACGCGGTGCTGCGCTACCTGACGAACGGGGCCGGCGGCTGGGGCGACCCGCTCGAGCGCGACCCCGAGAAGGTGAAGGTCGACGTCCGCGACGGCTACGTGACGATCGAGGGCGCCGCGCGCGACTACGGCGTGGTCGTCGTCGGCGACCCCGACCGCGACCCGGAGGGCCTGGCCGTCGACCTCGAGACGACCCGGCGGCTGCGCGAGCGGCGACGGAGGCAGCGCGGGTGACCGCGGAGCTGGAGGGGACGGTCGCGATCGTCACCGGCGCCGCCGGCGGGCTCGGCCGCGCGGTCGTCGCGCTCCTGCGCGAGCGCGGCGCGGCGGTCGTCGCCGAGGACCTCGACCCGGCGGTCGAGGCGCTGGCCGCCGACGACGTCGCGACGCTCGTCGGCGACGTCGCGCAGGCCGCGACGGCGCGCGCCGCCGTCGCGCTGGCCCGCGAGCGCTTCGGCGCGGTGAACGTCCTCGTCAACAACGCCGCCCGCTTCCTGCTGAAGCCGACGGCCGAGACGACCGACGAGGAGTGGGACGGGCTCATGGCCGCGAACGTCCGCGGCGCGTTCGTCCACGCCCGCGAGGCGCTGCCCGCCCTGCGCGAGTCCGGCGACGGGCGGATCGTCAACGTCGCCTCGATCTCCGGCCTCGTCGGCCTCGACGCGCAGACCGCCTACTGCGCGACGAAGGGCGCGATCGTCCAGCTCACCCGCCAGCTCGCGATCGAGCACGCCCCGGCCGTGCGCGTGAACGCGGTCGCGCCCGGGGCGATCGACACCCCGTTCATGGACCCGGTGCGGGCGCTGCCCGACGCGGAGGCGACGATGGCCGCGATCGCCGCGTCCCATCCGCTCGGGCGGATCGCGGCGCCCGAGGACGTCGCCGAGGTGATCGCGTTCCTGGCCTCGCCGCGCTCGCGGATCATGACCGGCGCGATCGTCGCGGCCGACGGCGGGTTCACGGCCCAGTGAGAGCGAGAGCGGGAGGGAGCATGCCGACCACGACCGGGCACGACACGGCGGCGCCGCCGGCCGACCTGACGCCGGCCGAGGCGCTCGCGGCGGCCGAGCGGCTCGCGGAGCGGATCCTCGCCGAGGCGCCGGAGGCCGAGCGGCGGACGGCGATCTCGCCGGGGCTGCACGAGGAGCTCGTCCGCGCCGGCCTGTACCGGATGCTCGTCCCGCGCCGCTTCGGCGGCTACGGGTTCGACCTGCCGTCGTTCCTGGACGTCGTCATGCGCCTGGCCCGCGCCGACATGTCGGCCGCCTGGTGCTTCTGCCTGCCGGCCGGGCACGCCTACCACGTCGCCTGCTGGTTCGACGCCGACGTCCAGGCCGAGGTCTTCGGCGACGGCCACTTCGTCTGCCCGATGACCGCCGCGCCCGGCGGCACCGCCCGCCGCGACGGGGACTGGTGGGTGATCGACAGCCGCCACCCGTACTGCTCCGGGGCGCCGTACTCGACCCACTACATCGGCCAGGTCATGGAGCCCGACCCGCAGACGGGGCGCCCGCGGCGGCCGGTCCTGTTCATCGCCCCGCGCGACGCCTACGAGGTGCTCGACGACTGGGGCGGCACGCTCGGGCTGCGCGCCAGCGGCTCGAACACGATCGTCCTCGACGGGGTCCGCGTCCCGCGCCGCCACGTCAAGGAGGACTTCCTGCAGACGGCGTTCATCCCCGACGGGCCGACCCCGGGCTTCGAGCTGCACGGCGACCCGATGTACCTGTCGCCGCCGATCGCGTTCTTCTGCCTGGAGCTGGCGACGCTCATGGTCGGCGGGGTCCAGGGGGCGCTCGACGAGTACGAGCACCTCATGCGGACCCGCCGGACGACCGGCCGCCCGCCGATCGTCCCCCGCGCCGAGCACCCCGACTACCAGCGCTGGTACGCGCAGGCGGCCGGGCGCCTCGCCGTCGCCGCGGGCACGATCCGCTTCACCGCCGAGCGCTGGATGGAGACGTGCCGCCGGGCCGCCGCCGGCGGGGCGCCGTTCGGCAAGGAGGACGACATGCTGCTGAACATGATGGCCCGGGAGGCGCTGCGGATCGCCTGGGACGTCCTGCAGGAGTCGATCATGCGCACGGCCGGCTCGAGCGCGGCGCGCACCGGGGAGCGGCTCGAGCGCTGCTTCCGCGACGCCGCGATGTGCTGGGGGCACGTGAACATGATCATCGAGGACTTCATCGCGCGCGAGTACAGCAGCGCGCACTTCGGCGTCCCGGCCGGGTAGGCGGGCGGCGCGTCAGCGGCCGACGGCGGCGAGGACCTCGCTCGCCGTCGGGTCGACGCCGACGAGGCCCTGCAGGCCGTGGCGGGCCGCCTGCTCGACGTGGTGCTCGCAGGCGCGCTCCATCGCGTCCGCGTCGCGGGCCTCGGCCGCCTCGACGATCGCGCGGATCTCCTCGGTCATGCTCGTCATCCGCTCGGCCTGGGTCAGCGACGTCGCGCGCATCATCCGCACCCGCGCGTGCAGGGTGCCGAGCGTCGAGCGGATCGCGCGGTTGCCGGCGCCCTCGAAGAGGACGTCGTAGAAGTCGTCCTTGGCCTGCAGGAGCGCCTTGATGTCGGGCTCGGGCGCGCGGGCGAGGCGCTCGATCTCGGCGAACGCGGCCCGCAGCCGCGCGACCTGCTCGCCGTCGGCGCGCTCGACGAAGCGGCGGCCCGCCAGCCCCTCCAGGCAGGCGCGGACCTCGTAGAGGTCGGCCGCCTCGCGGGCGGTCGGCACCACGACGATCGCGCCCTTCTGCGGGATCGTCGTGACGAGCCCCTCGGCGGCGAGCTGGCGCAGGACCTCGCGGATCGTCGTGCGCGACACGCCGGTCTGCTCGATGAGCTCGCGCTCGATGAGGCGCTGGCCGGGCTTGAGGCGGAAGTCGAGGATCGCCTCGCGCAGGACCTCGACGACCTGCTCGCGCAGCGGCGCCGCCACCCGCCGGACGGGCAGCGAGAGATCCGGTCCCTGCCCGCCGGGCTGTCCGCGGTCGCCCATCGCCCCCGCAGTCTACGGATTGTCATACCGGGGGACAATCCGCCGGGTATGCTCGCCGGCCATGGGGGAGGAGATCGGCTTCGTCGGCCTCGGGAACATGGGGCTCCCGATGGCCCGGCGGCTGCTGGAGGCCGGCCACCGCGTCCGCGGCTTCGACGCCGCGCCGGCGGCGCGGGCGCGCTTCGCCGCGCTCGACGGGGCGGTCGCGGCCGGCGACGCGGCGCAGGCCGCGGCCGGCGCCGGCGTCCTCGTCCTCATGCTCCCGACCTCGGCGGTCGTCCGCGCCGTCCTCGTCGACGACGGCGCGCTCGAGGCGCTCCCGGCCGGCGCGACCGTCGTCGACATGAGCTCGTCGGAGCCGCTGGAGACGCGGGAGCTCGCCCGGCTCGCGGCGCGGCGCGGCGTCGCGCTCGTCGACGCCCCGGTCTCGGGCGGGGTCCGCGGCGCCGAGGCGGGGACGCTGACGATCATGGCCGGCGGGCCGGCCGACCGCGTCGAGGCGGTGCGGCCGCTGCTCGACGCGCTCGGGTCGCGGATCGTCCACGCCGGCGAGGTCGGCGCCGGGCACGCGCTGAAGGCGATCAACAACCTCCTGTCGGCCACGCACCTGCTCGCCAGCAGCGAGGCGCTGCGGATCGGCCGCGCCTTCGGCCTGGACCCGGCGCGGATGCTCGAGGCGATCAACGGCTCCAGCGGGCGGAGCTGGTCGACCGAGCACAAGCTGCCCGACTTCGTCCTCACCGAGACGTACGCGTCCGGCTTCGGCCTGCGGCTCATGGTCAAGGACATGGGGATCGCCTGCGCCCTCGGCGAGCGGCTCGGCGCCGCGCCCGCGCTCGGCGCCCGGGCGCTCGAGCTGTGGGAGCGGGCGGCCGGCGCCCTCCCGGCCGGCGCCGACCACACCGAGATCGCCCGCTGGGTCGACGGCGGCGAGCCGTAGCCCGGCCGATCCGCAGTTCGCCCGGCCGCGGATCGCGGCCGGGTGCGGTGGCCGGGCGCCCGGGAGGCCGCGGCCGAGACGCTCGACCTCGGCGACGTGTCGGGCGTCGCCGCCGGCGCGCTGCTGCCGTGGCTCGGCCTGCGCCGCCCGGACCCGGCCTGAGCGGCGCCGCGCCGCCCGCGGCCGGCTCGCCGGCCCCCGCCCGCGGCACGACGAGCACCGGGCAGGCCGCGTCGTCGGCGACCCGGCCCGACACCGTGCCCAGCAGCGCCCGCCGCAGCGGCCCGTAGTTGCGCGACCCGACGACGAGGAGGTCGAGGTCCCCGGAGGCGGCGGCGAGCTCCGCGTCGGCGCGGCCCTCGCGCACGACGGCCTCGGCCTCGACCCCGTCGAGGGCGGCGATCGCGTCCTCCATCGCCCGCCGCAGGTTCGCGTGCTCGGCCTCGCGCAGCGCCTCGTACGGGGCGCCGACCGCCCAGCCGAACCCGGTGGCGGCGAGGTCGGCGACCGCGACGAGCCGCAGCCGCGCGCCGTGCTCGCGGGCGATCGCCGCCGCCGCGCGCAGCGCCGCGCGCGCCTCGTCGCCGCCGTCGAACCCGACGCCGATCCGCCGCAGCGGCCCCGCCGGCGCGTCGGCCAGCCCGCGCGGGGCGACCGCGACCGCGCACGGGGCCGCCTGCAGCGCCTGGCGGGTCACGCTGCCCGGCAGGACGCGGCCGAGCGCGCCGCGGTGCGAGGAGCCGACGGCGAGCAGGTCGGCCGCCTGGGCGACCGCCTCCTCGTGCAGCCCGGCCGCGGCCGACAGCGCGCACCGCGTCACGTAGGCGGCGCGCGGGTCGCCGCCGAGCGCGGCCCGCGCCGCCCGCAGCCGCAGCGCCGCCTCGGCCTCGGTGCTCGTCGCCCGGTCCATCGGCTCGAGCACGGGCGGGTCCGGCGGGTGGGCGCAGCACACGACGAGCCGGGTCTGCAGCCCGGCGAGCGCCCGCGCGAGCGCGAGCGCGTCGT
>JADGIB010000124.1 GCA_019683665.1 Solirubrobacteraceae bacterium | reverse complement strand
GCAATATGTCGCGCTGGGCTTCGGCCAGCAGGCACGCGACGCCGGCATCGCCGTCTCGATGGGCTCCAAAGGCGACTGCTACGACAACGCCGTCGCCGAGAGCTTCTTCGCGACGCTCAAGAAAGAGCTCGTCCACCGGCGCTCATGGCCGACCCGCCGCGAGCTGACCTCCGAAGTCTTCGAATACATCGAGGCCTTCTACAACCTGCGGCGTCGCCACTCGACGCTCGGCTTCCTCTCTCCCCATGAGTTCGAGCACGAGAGGGAGAGATCCATCAACATCAAGAACGAAGAAGAACTGACCTAACCGAACGTGTCCGCCGAAGCGGGGGAAGTCCAAACAGCCGATCGACCAGCCCCACGACGCGGTCATGACCGATCTCCACGCTTGCTGTCCTCCAGTTGGACCTGAAAGGAACCCTACGTCACCCGAAGAACAGCTCGTCGACTGGGTCCCCCCGTGTGTGAGGCGCCGTTGTCATGGCGTCCGCCAAGACCTCGAAGCGCCAGACGTCGCTACGCCTTTCCTCATCGGCTCGGAGCAGCGCAGCCGTCGCTGCCGGACCGAGTTCAGCGCGCGACACGCCGAGCGCCCTGGCTAGGACGTCGAGCAGGCGAGGGCTTGCTTGTTCTGGCTTGTGTTGGCCGCTCTCGAAGCCGTAGAGGTACTCGGCTGCGCGGCCGACATTGGCGTCGTGTAGGCCCGCGGCCTCGAGCACGCGTCGGGCAGCGGCGTCGACCGAAAGCCCCGCCCGTTGGCGCCACTCGGCGACGAGTTGCGGCCATGGGCGGCGGGCTGCCGCAAGTGTGTCCGGCGCCGTAGCCGTAAACGCCTCGACCGCAGCGGTGACGGCCGGCTGCTCGGCGAGCTCGGCGAGGGTCGTTTCGTCGTAGTTGGGCGTCGGCGCGATGGCTAGGAAGGCGGACAGGGCGTCGGCCAGCTCGGCGCGCTGCTCGGGGGCGGCTTGTCCGAGCGTCTGGTCGACGTCGGGCCGGCGGCCCGCGTGCCAGTCATCGACGAAGCGCGCCAGCAGATCGGCGGCGTCGGTCATCCCATCATCCCCTTGATCTGAATCATCGCCCGGCGGAATATCTGGTCGACGTTGGCGACCGACTCGCCGAGCTTCTGGCCGATCTCGCGCGAGCTCTCCCCCCGTATCCGCCCGCGCACCACCGCCTGGCTGCGCTCGTCGAGCCGCTCCATCGCGGCCGCTAGCTCGTCGAGCCCGGCGCGGGCGTCGATTCGCGCCGGCTCCTGCCAATACGACAGCTCCGCCACCTCGGCGTCGAATCGCCCGCGCGGGTCGTAGGCATCAGCGCCGGGCGCGGGCTCGTCGAGCGAGCCGGCGAGCTTCTTCTCGTGCACGAGCCGTGAGCGGCAGTGGTCTTTGCACGTGTTCTGCACACAGGTGTGCAGCGCGGCGTAGAACTCGCCAAGGGAGACGCCGCGGAAGTTGCCGAGCATCTTCACCGCTCGTTCCCAGCACTTGATCGCGACATCGTCGTACTCGTCAGGCGGGATGCGGACGGTCGGCTGGTGCGGGAAGCGGAAGGCTTTGACGGACTGCAACACCCGCGGGTGCTCGCGTGCCACGAGCTGCTTCCATGCCGCCACCGCGCGCTCCCATTCCGGGCCGCTGCCGACCGCCCGGGCTCGTACTACGACGTCGAGCAGCTGCTGCGGCGACAGCGACTCGAGCGGGCGCACGGTGGGATCGGCGGAAGTCACGAGAACGGCCACCCGGGGAAGTCGCGCCGGCCGAGCATCTTCTGACAGGTCAACGTCCGAGCGCCTCCCGCGCGGCTGCGACCGCCGCCTCGACGTCGGCCGGTGCCGCAGAGTGGCGCGCCGCGCGGAACACCGCGAGCGCCATGTCGGCGTCGATCGCGCCGGTGGCCACCATCTCCGCCGCGAGCTGGGGCGTGGTGAGGAACGGCAGCCCACGGAATCGCGCGAGCCGCCGCCCCAGCCGGTCGTCGAGCACCGCCAGCGCGCCCAGCCGCGCCGCCAGCAGCACCGTGGCGATCTCACCCGCGTTGGCGTCGGGGTGCTCGCCTGGCTGCCGGTGCAGTCGCCGCAGATCCCGCGCGTCGACCAACAGGTCGGCCGGCAAGGCGAGCGGCCCGCCTGGCGGCCAGCGCAGCATCGCCAGCGTCTTCAAGTCAGGAAAGCGCCCAACCTGGTGACGCTCGATTTCGACCTGGACGTCGAGCGCCACCGACCCGCGCTGACCGAGGTACTGGACGAGATAGAAGAGCTGTCTCGCTTGGGCGAAGGACACGAGGGCGCTGGTGTCGAGCAGCACGCGCTCGGCGTGCGCGGCGACCGGGATCACCAGTCGCGCTCCGGCTCCGGCGGGGAGATCCCGCACTCGGCGACGAGCCGTTCCACCTCCTCCCGCGGGCGCCGCAAAGCGCCCGCCAGACCGTCGAGGTCGGTCAGTCCCGCCGCGTAGGCCGCCCGCGCCTTGTCGCGCAGCGCCGCCGGCAGCCGCGGCCGGCCCTCGGCGTCCACCCGGGCCAGCTCGTCTTCGACCTGCGGGATCCCGTAGGACTTGATCGCGGCGAGATGCGCGCCGCGGTCCAGCTCGCGCTTCAGCCTGTCCGCCTGCGAGGGCTTCTGCAGGATGTCTTCCTGCTGCAGGCGCACCAGCGCCGCCGGCCCGCTGATCCCCAGCCAAGAGGCGAGCGAGGCCAGCACGGGGACGGTGATGTCCGGGTCACCCTCGTCCTCGAGCCAGGCGAGCATCGCCTCCTCGGGCGCCAGCAACACACCCGCGAACAGGTTGGCCTGCTGCTCGCGCGGGTCCTTTGACCTTCCTTCGATCTCCTCTGCCCCGTCGAGCACCGCCTCGTGGCCGAGTTCGTGGTGGCCGACCTCATGGGCGAGCGTGAAGCGCTGGCGCACGACCGGCTCACCGGCGTTGACGAACACGAACGGCACGCCGCGGCGCACGAGGTAGGCGCCGGCCACGCCGGACGGCAGCTTCAGCACCGCCACCGCCGTCCCGGCGGCCTCTTCGGCGACCCGGACGATGTCGGGCAGCGGCTGCTCGGGCGCCACGCCTGCGCGCTCGCGCAGCGCGTACGCCGCCTCGATTGCTTGCCGCTTCTCCGACTCGGTCAGCGCCGGACCGCGGCCGCGAACGTGAAGAAGTCGTCGATGACCGCGCTCATCTCCGCCACGGCAGCCGCCGCTTCGGCGTCGCCGCCGTCGTTGCGGAAGAGCGGCGTCGCCGGCTCCTCGCCGGTCAGCAGCGTCTCGGCTGGAACGCCCAGCGCGTCGGCCAGTGCGTCGAGCTCGGCGACCGCCAGTCCGCGCTCGCCCCCCTCGAGCGCCGCCAGCGCCGGCTCAGGCACGCCGGCGGCCCGGGCCAGCTCGGCCACGCTCATCCCGGCCCGCTGACGCAGCGCCCGCACGCGAGCGCCCAAGGCAGTGTCGACCGCGACGCTCATCCGCTCACCTCATCGGCCATCGGCTTCTCGGACTGTACCCGCGCGTCCGGCAGCGTGTGCAGGAACTCCGCGAACACCGTCACCTCGTCGTCGCGCTCGACCTCGATGTCCTCGACCTCGGGATTGAGCGACTCGAGCACC
The DNA here is from genome assembly GCA_019683665.1 of Solirubrobacteraceae bacterium. GTDB lineage: Bacteria > Actinomycetota > Thermoleophilia > Solirubrobacterales > Solirubrobacteraceae > Capillimicrobium. The sequence goes on along the minus strand of JADGIB010000124.1, from coordinate 6,220 downwards.
ACCCGCGAGTGCTCCCACTCGCCCTCGTCGCCCGCCTTCTTCTCGCTGCGGTAGCGCTTGACGGTGTAAGAGCCGCCGCCCTCGGGATCGGTCGCCGAGTGAAGCTGCGCGAGCACGATCTTGCCCTGGCGCGAGCCGGCCAGCGCGCCACCGCCCGACGACGACACGAACAGCGCGAGGTCGCCGTCCCGGATCCGCGGCTCCATCGAGCGCCCCTCGATCCGCACCGCGAACACCTCGCCCGAAGGCAGCGCGTCGCCCACCGGCACCCAGCCCTCGACTTCCCCCGCCTCGTTCTCGAGGAACTTGCCCGCCGCCGCGCGGATGGAGTAGACGGGGATCCACCGCCCTGCCGGCGCGTGGCCGTTCTCCTCAGCGTCGGCACCGTCCGGCCGCAGCCACTCGTCCGACTCCTGCAGCCGCTCGGCGACGTCGCGGCGGCCCAGCGCCCGCGCCACCCGCCGGAAGTCCAACCGCAGCAGTGTCGGGTCGTCGAGGTGGCTCGCGGCGATGGAGACGACCGTCCAATCGCGGTCCTCGAGCTGGTCGCGGATGATCTGGTCGGCACGGGCGCGAGCCTCCGAGCCGTGGATCCCGCGCGACAGCCCGTCCAGGTAGACGGCCACCCGCTCGTCCGGCCACGCGAAGTCAGGCACCGTGCGCTTGTACGGCTCGCCGAGCGCGATCTCGTGCTGGCCGACCGCGCCCTCCAGGCCTGCACGCTCGAGTAGGTCGCGCAGGCGATCCTCGGCCTTGTTGGTGGTCTCCGCCAGCCCTGCCGTCAACGCCGCATCCTCGAGGGGGCTCAGTGTGTGACCCGCCTCGGGCGTCGCGCCGAAGCCCTCGAAGAGCTCCAGCCCCCGGCGGCGGTCGAGGAAGCGATGGTGGAAGACATTGCGCCCCGTGCGCAGGCAGCCGTAGCAAGAGGTCTCGCATGCGTTGGGGCAGTCCTCGAGCAGCACGCGCACCGCGCCGGCGACCTCCGGCCAGCGCTCGAGCACCTGGGAGAGCAGTCCCGAGCCGCCCGGCATTGGGTCATAGAGGTAGAGATCGTGGCGCTCGCCGTCGCCGCGCGGGACGGTGAGCACGTGCAAGTCCTCGGGCTCCATCTCGAGCACCTGGGCCGCGCCGAGGCGCAGCGCCTCGCCGACGTTCACCGCGTCGGCCAGGCTGTCCAAGTCCTGGAAGTGCAGCGCGTCGGCCACCACGTCGGCTGAGAACGCCACGCGCTCGGGCTTGCGCCCGCACTTGTCCTGATGCCAGGTCGCGAAGTCGTCGAGCTCGCGCGCCGAGGCGTAGGGCGAGCGCGCCGCCCCGCACACCGTGCACAGCGGAAAGCCCGGCTCGCCGGCGCGCACCCGGTCCGCCGGCCCGACGTTGACCAGCCGCAAGCCCTGTCCGAGCACGTGATGAACCGCCGTAGAGCCCAAGGTGTAGGTCACGCCGCCGCGCCGGTGGCGCAGCGCCATGCCGAGCACCGTGACCGGCATCTGGAAGCGGTCGACCTCCTCGTCGCGGATCGGCGAGAGGTGGGCGAGATCGACGTCGGCGATCGTCAGCCCCGGCAGCACCTCGGTCTCCGCGCCCGCGTAGCCCGGCGTCGGGTCACCGGCGCGCGCGATCCATCCGCTCTCGGGATCGAACACGTACTCCTCGGACGCGGGGCCCTCGCCGGTGACCTTGAGGTGGTAGAAGCTCGGTTGGAACCGCCCGCGGTTGGCGTAGAGCAGGTTGCCGGGGACGAACTCGCGCAGGGCCACCGCCGGCGGGCGCGAGAGCTCGAACGACTGGCCGGCGCCCTGGCGCCCGGGGAAGGCGGTGACCCCGCCGTCGTAGAGCCCGTAGCCGGGGAGGAAGCCCTCGGCAGCCAGCACGCTCAGCGTGTAGTTGCGCAGCACGAATTCGCGCAGGCCGGCGATGTAGGAGCGACAGCGTCCGAGCTGGCGCTCCTCCTCGGGCGTCAACACGCGCCGCGCCTGCTGGCCGATCAGCCGCTCCTGCGTGCGCAGCACCCACTGCAGGCGCTCCCACAGCCGCTTGACCACCGCGCCGAGCGCGGCCGGCGTCTGCGCGACGAGCTCCTCGAGGCGCTCGGAGGCGACCTCGGCGGCCGCCTCGCTCGGCCAGCCCGCGGCGAACACGCGCTTGACGGCGGCCACCAGCGCGCCGCGGTGGGAGTCCACCAGCGCCGCGAAGCCAGACACGTCGGCAGGCTCGGTCCGGTAGCGGCGCTCCTCACCCTCGAACAGCCAGTCGGCCACGTACTGGGGCAGCGCGGCCGCGAGCTGGTCGGCCACCGCGGGATCGCCGGCGCCGATCTTGAGCAACTCGGACAGCACCGCAGCGTGGACGTGCTTGGCCACGAGCACGTCGTTGCGCAGGTTGAAGCGCGGCGGGCGCACAGGCGCGCCGAGCAGCCGCTCGGGGTCGGCGAAGAAGTAGGCGTCGTGGACGGCGTTGCGGCAGTAGACGTAGATCACCGCCATGCGCCGGCGCCGGCCGGCCCGGCCCACGCGCTGCCAGTAGTTGGCCGCCGTGGGCGGGACGTTGCGACACAACACGAGGTCGAGCGCGCCGATGTCCACGCCCAGCTCGAGCGTCGGCGTGGCCACGAGCGTGTTGACCGTGCCGCCCGGGCGCTTGAACTCCTTCTCGATCTCCTCCCGCCGGTCTTGCGGCACCTGAGCCGTGTGCTCTTCGGCGGTGACCATCGCGAACGGCCGCGTGAGCAGCGAGACGTTGTAGTCGTCGGTCGGCGGGTCAGAACGGGATACCACGCCCGTGCAGTGCGCCTTGGTGCACGCGCCGCCCGGCGTCGCGCGTGCGTGGACGCGCCGGCAAGCGCTGCAGATCCAGCGCTCGCTCTGGGTGACGAGGCCGATGCGCCCCGAGTCGACTTGGTGGGCGCCCGCCGTGCCGGCCAGCGCCTTGTCGTTGGCGCCCACGAGCTTCACGGGCCGCACGAGCTCGAGGTCGGACACCAGCTCCCAGATGGCTTCGGCGCCCGCGCGGTAGTCGTCTACGCCGGCCTTGCGCAAGAGATCCTCGACGGCCGTGCGGCCGCGCCCGGCGAGCACCGGGTTGACCCACTTGTCCTCCTCCCCGCCCTCCCGCGCGAGCTTGAGGCCGGCCGGCCGTCGCTCGGTGAATCCCGAGGGCAGGTAGCCGCGCTGGATCTCCGGATCGCCGTCGCGGTACCACCGGGAGAAGATCGGCTCGTCGGCGTCCCACAGCATCTGGCGCCGGCGCCAGTAGTCGAGCAGCGAGGCGGCCGCCGCCACTGTCTCGGCCGGCGACAGGCCGATGCGCGCGGCGGTCTCCCGCACGCGCTCGGAGTCGGCGTCGAGCCCGAAGTACTCGACGCGAAGCTGACCCCAGCGCTCCAGCGAGTCTCGCTGTGGGAACGAGGTCGCCAGCTCCCGCAGGAGCTGCATGCGCAGGAAGCGCGACAGCCGCTCGCGCACCCCGTGCCCGAACGCGTCGGCGCCCGCGGACTCGAACACCTCCGGCGCGAGCACCCTCGCCAGCGACCGGTCGGCGTCGATCGCGTCGAGCAGCGCTGCGTGCAGGTCGGACAGCGAGACCGGCGAGGCCTTGGCCTCGAGATCGCGTAGCCGCTCGAGGATCAGGTAGCGCAGGCGGTAGCGGCGCGCATGGTCGCGCATCCAGCCGGCCTGGAAGGCAGCGTCCTGGCGGTTGTCGGCGAAGATCAGCAGGTGGCGCTCGTCGTCCGAGCCCGCCGCCGAGATCATCTCCTGGGCGAGGATGTGCACATCGGCGACCGTCGTCGCCTTGAGCGGGCGGATTGGCTCCACCGTCCGGCCGCCGATCCGGCGCGATCGCTCGCCACACCCCGCACAGCGGAAGCCCTCCTCCCGCTCGGGCACGATCCAGATCCGCGCCAACGGGCCGCGGCGTCCGCAGTCCTCGTTCGCGCAGCTCTCCTGCGGGCCTCGGTGGATCGCGCCGCAGCCCGTGCACAGCCACGCCTCGACGCGGTTGTCATCCAGGCGCCGCGAGCCGCGCTTGCGGCTTCCCCCCTCGTCGGCGTCGGCCTCGACCACGAACGAGTCGGTGAAGCGCACCCGCCCGACGCCGTCGGCGGCCGGGTCGGCGGCCGGGCGCCACAGCGCCGAGTCTCCGGCTGCCTCGCCGCCGGTCGGCTCGCCGCCCTCCCAGCCGATGTCGTGCACGTGCGCAGTGGCGTAGTGCTGGCCGCACGTCCGGCACACCGACAGCGGAAAGACGGCGGTCGGCTGGCGCTCGTCGCCGGTGGGCCCGAGCGCCTCGGCGGCGGAGAAATGCAGCACGGGCGCCGGCGGGTCGCCGTCCCAGGTGACGACCGCGCCCTCGAGGCCGCGGACGAAGACGTGCAGCTTGGGACGCAGCAGCGGGGCGTCGCCGCGGCGTGCGAATGCGGCTAGCGCGAGATAAGCCAGCAGCTCGGCCTGCGCCGCCTCGGGCGCTGGACCGGTGCGACCGAGCCGTTCGCGCAGGCGCTGGGTGACCCACGCGAGGTCGCGCGGGTGCTCGAGCTCTTCGGCGAGGACGCGGACGGGCTCCTGAGCGGCGAGGTGCTCGTAGAGCGTCTCGGCCACCCCGCCGGAAGGAAGGCTCGGGCGGTCGCCCGTGAGCTCCTCGACGCAGCCGGCGAGCGCGTCGACGTCGACTCCGGCCTCCTCGTCCTCGTCGTCTCCGTGCGCGGAGCCGAGCGCGGCCAGCACCCGCGCGAGCAGGCCCTCCGGGTCGGCCGGCTCGGCGGGGATGGAGCGCTTGCCAGGCCAGGCGAGCGGCTCGTACTCCTCCGCGATCAGCTCGACATCTGACTCCGGCACGCCGCAGAGGCGCGAGAGGAACGCGGGCGCCAGTTCCGGCGCCGACTCCGGGTCGGTGATGGTCGCCGAGGTGGCGATGCACGTGACCTCGCCGGGGTCCTTGCCGGCGAACGCGCGCAGGCGGCGCACGAGACAGGCGACTTCGGCGCCCGTCGCGCCCGAGTAGGTGTGCGCCTCGTCGAGGACGATGAAGCGCAGCGCGTCGCCGAACAGCTCGAAGTCGCGGGGGCGGGTGAGCAGCAGCTCGAGCTGGTTGGAGTTGGTGATGAGGATCCGCGGGTGGCGCTCGCGGATCTCGGATTCCGACACGCACTCCTCCCACGGGACGGGGTCGGCGTCGTTGCGGCGCTTGCGCTTGCGGGCGGCGAGCAGGGCGGCGCGATCGCTTCCCTCGGGGAGGCGCCGGACGTCCGCGCGCGCCGGCGTCTCGGGGGTTGCGCCGGTCCACATGCCGTAGGTGATGCCGGTGCCGGCCAGCAGCGTGCGCAACCGGTCGCGCTGGTCGGCGGCCAGCGCGTTCATCGGGTAGACGAGGATCGCGGCGACCCCAGCCGGCGCTTTGTCATCACGCAAGCGCAGGCAGTGATCGACGATCGGGTAGAGGAACGACTCGGTCTTGCCCGAGCCGGTGCCGGTGGAGATCAGGACGTGCTTGCCGGCGAGCACGGCGCGCAGCGTCTTCTCCTGGTGGGCGAAGAGCGACGGGTACTCGGCGACGGTGGCCAGCGCCGGATGGATCGCCCCCTCCGCCGCGAGGTCGGCAAGCGCCGCGCCCGGGAGGAACGCCCGCGCGAGCGAGACATACGGGCCCTTGGCGAGCGGCGAGGCGCGGAATGCTCCGGCGCCCAGCAGCGCCCGCGCCTGCGCCGCGAGGTTGGGATCAGCGATGGGGAACGCCGTGAGCTGGTAGCGGCGAAACTGCTCGGTGACCTCGCGCGTGAACGGGATCGGATTGAGCGCCATCAGGCCGCCGCCTCCGCTTGGGCGAGGATCTCCCGCGCCTCCTCGTTGGCCTTCGCCCAGCCGCCTTCGGGCACCCAGATCTCGTCGAGGCCGAACGGCACGCCGGCCGCCCGGCGCGCGGCGGCGAGCTCGCGCGCGCGGCGCTCGGCCGCGTCGGGGCCGTCGGCAGACATCGTGTCGTAGACCTGCACCGCGAGCGTCGTGTAGCGGTGCTCTTCGGGTGCGTCCTTGTCGTAGATCGGGAACTGCGCGGCGACGTGGCGGAAGTCGTCAGGGTGCAGGCCGTAGAGGTCGGCGACGAGGGCGTCGAGGAACAGGCGCGCGGCGAGCCGGTCGGCCGGGTCGATCAGCGGGTCCTCGGCCGGCTCGGGGAAGTCAGCGCCGAGGGCGTTGAGGCGGTGGACGAGGTCGGGGGCGCGGGT
>JADGIB010000123.1 GCA_019683665.1 Solirubrobacteraceae bacterium | reverse complement strand
CCGCCCGCCCGACCGCTGCGCGAGACCGCCCCGGCGCCCGAGGCGACGATCGTCGTCGGGGGCGAGCGGGACGGGCTCCCGGACGACGTCGTGGCAGGATGCGACCGCGTCGCCCACATCCCGATCGCCACCGAGTCGCTGAACGCGGCGATGGCGGCGACCATCGCCCTCTACGAGCTGTCCCAGACCCCATGACCGACCGCATCGACCAGATCGCCGCCGAGGCCCGCGCCGCCATCGAGCAGGCGGCCACCACCGACGCCCTGGAGCAGGTGCGCGTCCAGTACCTGGGCCGCAAGGCCGAGCTGCCGCAGATCCTGCGCGGCGTCGCCGACCTGCCCCCCGAGCAGCGCGGCGTCGTCGGCAGGGCCGCCAACCTCGCCCGCCGCGAGCTGGAGGCCGCGATCGCCGCGCGCGCCGAGGCGCTGGAGGCCGCCGAGCTCGACGAGCGGCTGCGCACCGACCGCGTCGACGTCACGCTCCCCGGCGACCCGCCGCAGCCCGTCGGCCGCCTCCACGTCCTCACCCAGACCCGCCGCGAGATCGAGGACGTCTTCGTCGGCCTCGGCTTCCGCGTCCTCGAGGGGCCGGAGGTCGAGACCGTCCACTACAACTTCGACGCGCTCAACCACGCGCCCACGCACCCGGCGCGCGCCCGCACCGACACGTTCTACGCGGGCGAGGACGTCGTCCTGCGCACCCACACCTCGCCGATGCAGATCCGGGCGATGGAGTCGCAGCCGCCGCCGCTGTACGTGATCATCCCCGGGCGCGTCTACCGGCGCGACAGCGACGCGACCCACACGCCCCAGTTCCACCAGGTCGAGGGGCTCGCCGTCGACACGGACATCACGCTCGCCGACCTGAAGGGCACGCTGCTGGACTTCAGCCGCGCGATCTTCGGCAGCGAGCGCGAGGTGCGCCTGCGCCCGCACTTCTTCCCGTTCACCGAGCCGAGCGTCGAGGTCGACGTCTCCTGCTTCAACTGCGCCCGCGACGGGTCGCCCTGCCAGGTCTGCAAGGGCACCGGCTGGCTGGAGATCCTCGGCGCCGGCATGGTGGACCCCAACGTGTTCGCCCACGTGCGCGAGCACGGCTACGACCCCGAGGAGATCCAGGGGTTCGCGTTCGGGATGGGCATCGAGCGGATCGCCGCCCTCAAGTACGGCATCCCGGACATCCGCACGCTGTACGCCAACGACGTCCGGGTCCTGGAGCAGTTCGGATGAGACTCCCCCTGAGCTGGCTGTTCGAGTACTGCGAGCCGGTCATGACGCCGCGCGCGCTCGCCGACCGCCTGGCGATGACCGGCACCGAGGTCGAGCGCATCCACCACCACGGCGTCGGCGAGCTGCAGCACTTCGTCGTCGGGAAGGTCCTCACGCGCGAGCAGCACTCCAACGCCGACCGCCTCTCGGTCTGCACCGTCGACGTGGGGGAGGAGACCCCCGCGCACATCGTCTGCGGCGCCCCGAACGTCGCCGCCGGCCAGACCGTCGCCGTGGCCCGGCCGGGCGCGATCATGCCCGACGGCACGCGCCTGAGGACGGCGAAGCTGCGCGGCGAGCCGTCGGAGGGGATGATCCTCGCCGAGGACGAGCTCGGCATCGGCACGAGCCACGACGGGATCATGGTCCTCGACGACGAGCTCGAGGCCGGCCGCCTGCTGGCCGAGGTGCTGCCGATCGCCACCGACGTCCTCGAGCTGGAGATCACGCCGAACCGGCCCGACTGCCTCGGCGTCTACGGCGTCGCCCGCGAGGTCCACGCCGCCACCGGCGCGCCGCTCGCCCCGCCGCCGTGGGAGGGGATCGACCTCGGCGAGCCGGCCGGGATCGAGGGCGTCGAGATCGAGGTGCGCGACCCCGACCTGTGCCCGCGCTTCACCGCCGTCGCCTTCGACGGCGTCACGATCGGCGAGTCGCCGTGGTGGCTGAAGCAGCGGCTCATGGCCGCCGGGCAGCGCCCGATCAACAACGTCGTCGACATCACGAACTACGTGATGCTCCTCACCGGCCAGCCGGTCCACGCGTTCGACCTCGACCGCATCGCCGGCGGGCGGCTCGTCGTCCGCCGCGCCGCCCCGGGCGAGACGATCGTCACCCTCGACGACCAGGAGCGCACGCTCCCTCCCGACGCGATGCTCATCGAGGACGCCGACGGGCCGACCTCGATCGCCGGGATCATGGGCGGCGCCCGCTCCGAGGTCCACGAGGGGACGACCCGCGTCCTCATCGAGATGGCGACCTGGGACGGGCCGAACATCCACGCGACGTCGACCGCGCTCGGCCTGCGCACCGAGGCGAGCAGCCGCTTCGCCGACGGCCTGTCGCCCGAGTCGACGGTCGAGGCCCAGAAGGTCGCGCTGCGCCTCATGGAGCAGCTGACCGGCGCGACCCGCCGCCCCGGCTGGATCGACGTCGCCGCGCCCGGCGTCGCCGACCGCGAGCCGGCCGTCATCCGCCTGCGCGAGCGGCGCGTCCGCACGCTGCTCGGCGTCGACGTGCCGCGCGCCCGCCAGCGCGAGGTGCTCGGCGCGCTCGGCTTCGGCGTCGCCGACGCCGGCGACGGCCTCGACGTGACCGTCCCGCACTGGCGGCGCCTCGACGTCACCCGCGAGGCCGACCTCATCGAGGAGGTGGCGCGCCTGGCCGCGCTCGACGACCTGCCCGCGACGCTGCCGACCGGCCGCCCGGGGGCGACGCTCACCTGGCCGCAGCGGGTGCGCCGCCGCGCCGAGGACGTCCTCGTCGGCCGCGGCCTGCAGGAGATCGCCGGCTGGTCGTTCGCCTCCCCGGCGCTGCTCGACAGGCTGCGCGTCCCCGAGGGCGCGCCGCTGCGCCGCGTCGTCGAGCTCGACAACCCGATGAGCGAGGAGGACGCGATCCTGCGGCCCACGCTGATGGGCTCGCTGCTGGACGCCGCCCGCCACAACCTCGCCCACGGCGCCGAGCGCGTCGCGCTGTTCGACAGCGGCACCGTCTACCGGGCCTGGCCCGACGACGCCGACGAGCGGCCCACGCCGGCCGACGAGCACCACGGCCTCGGCGTCCTGCTCGTCGGGCCGCCGCAGGACCCGACCTGGCGCACCCCGCGCCCGGCGCCCGCCGACTTCTTCGCGGTCAAGGCGCTCCTGGGCGCCGTCCTCGACACGCTCCGCGTGCCGTGGGAGGCGCGCCCGTCCGCGGACTGGCCGTTCCTGCACCCGGGCCGGGCGGCCGAGATCGTCGCCGGCGACGGCGAGCGGCTCGGCTTCGTCGGCGAGCTGCACCCGCTCGTCGCCCGCGAGTGGGACCTCGAGGGCGGCGCCGCGTTCGCGGTCGACCTCGGCAAGATCGCCGCGCGGGCGCCCGAGGTCCCCGTCTACCGCGACGTCACGACCTTCCCGCCGGTGCGCCAGGACCTGTCGCTGCTCGTCGGCGAGCGGACGGCGGCCGAGGTCGTCGCCGCGATCCGCGAGGCGGGCGGGAGGCTCCTGCGCGACGTGTCGGTCTTCGACCGCTTCGAGCGCGACGGCGAGGTGTCGCTCGCGCTGCACCTCGCGTTCGCCGCCCCCGACCGCACGCTCACCGACGACGAGGTCAACGGGCTGCGCGAGAGGATCCTCGCCAGGCTCGCCGGGCTGGGGGTGACGCCGCGTGGCTGACGGCGGCGCGCCGACGGTCGCCGTCCTCGGCGCGTCCGGGTTCGCGGGCGCGCTCGCGGCGCGGCTGCTGTGGCGCCACCCGCACTTCGAGCTCGTCGCGGTCACCTCGCGCTCCGACGCGGGCCGCCGCCTCGACGACCTCTACCCGCACCACCGGGTGCCGCTCGTCCTCGACGCCTACGAGATCGACGAGCTCGGCCCGGTCGACGCGGCCGTCGTCGCCTACCCGCACGGCGCCGCCGCCCCGACCGTCGCCGAGCTGCACGAGCGCGGCATCCGCGTCGTCGACCTCAGCGCCGACTTCCGGCTGCGCGACGTCGCCGTCTACGAGGAGTGGTACGTCGAGCACCCGGCGCCGCAGCTCATCGAGCGCGCCGTCTACGGGCTGCCGGAGCTCCACCGCGACCGGCTGCGCGACGCGGCGATCGTCGCCGGCCCCGGCTGCTTCCCGACGGCGGCGATCCTCGGGCTCGCCCCGATCGCCCCGTACCTGGCCGACGTCGTCATCGACGCGAAGACCGGCGTCTCCGGGGCCGGGCGCGCCGCGACCGAGAAGACGCACTTCGTCTCGGTCGCCGAGAACGTCAAGCCCTACGGGATCGGCCGCCACCGCCACGCGCCCGAGATCGACCAGGAGCTGGCCGCGCTCGGCGCCCGCGGGGTCACGGCCACGTTCACCCCGCACCTGCTGCCGCTCGACCAGGGCGAGCTGCTGTCCTGCTACGCGACGCTCACCGAGGACGTCGACGTCCGCGCCCTCTACCGGGAGCGCTACGAGGACGAGCCGTTCGTCGAGCTCGTCGACGCGCCGCCCGGCGTGCGCGACGTGCGCGAGACGAACTTCTGCCGGATCCTCGTCCACCCCGACGAGCGCACCGGCAAGGTGTTCGTCTTCTCGGCCATCGACAACCTCTGGAAGGGGACGGCGTCGCAGGCCGTGCAGTGCCTGAACCTCATGTTCGGCTTCGACGAGACCGCGGGGATCCGGTGAGCGGCTTCTTCACCTCGCGCTGGGTCCCGCGCCCCGACCACGTCGCCGAGGCGGCCGACGACACGCTCCCCGCCGGCTTCCGGGCCGCCGGCGTCGCCGCCGGCATCAAGCCCAGCGGCGCCCTCGACGTCGGCCTGCTCGTCTGCGACGCGCCCGACGCCGTCTCGGCCGCGCGCTTCACCTCGTCGGCCGTCGTCGCCGCGCCCGTCCAGGTCACCCGCGAGCGCGCCCGCCTCGACCGCCTGCGCGCGGTCGTCGTCAACTCCGGCAACGCGAACGCCGCCACCGGGCGCCTCGGCCTCGACGAGGCCGCCCGCGTCCAGGGCGCCGGCGCGATGGCGGCCGGGGTGGCGGCCGAGCAGGTCGCGGTCGCGTCGACCGGCGTCATCGGCGTCCAGCTCGACGGCCAGGCCGTCGTGCGCGGCCTGCTGGCGGCGAACGGGCGGCTGTCGCCCGACGGCGCCCGCGAGTTCGCCGAGGCGATCAAGACGACCGATGCGATCGACAAGCGGGTCACGCTCGACGTCGAGCTGCCGTCCGGCCGCGTCCGCCTCGCCGCCCAGTGCAAGGGCGCCGGGATGATCTCGCCGCGCTTCGCCACGATGCTCTGCTTCGTGGAGACCGACGCGGCGATGAGCGCGCAGACCGCCGACCTGCTGCTCGGCGTCTGCGTGAAGCGCTCGTTCGACCGCTGCTCGGTCGACGGCCAGCTCTCCACGAACGACACGGCGATTCTCATCGCCTCCGGCGCCGGCGGCGTGCGGATCGAGCCCGAGACCGAGGACGAGCTGCGCTTCGGCGAGGCGCTCGACGCGCTCCTGCGCCAGCTCGCGATCCTCATCGTCCGCGACGGCGAGGGCGCCGCGCGGGTCGGGCGCGTCGTCGTGCGCGGCGGCGACGGCCGGGCCGTCGAGGCGGTCGCGCGCGCGGTCGCCGACTCGCCGCTCGTGAAGACCGCCCTGCACGGCGGCGACCCGAACTGGGGGCGCATCGCCCAGGCGGCGGGCGCCGCGCTGGCCGGCGGCGCGCCGGTCCCGGTCGACATCGCCATCGAGGGCATCCCCGTCTGCCGCGGCGGGGCCGCGGTGCGCGTCGACCAGGCGCGGCTCGACGCGGCCGTCGCGCGCGACGAGGTCGAGTACGAGGTCCGCCTGCCCGGCGACGGCGCCGAGACCGAGGTGTTCTTCTCCGACCTCGGGCACGGCTACATCACGATCAACGCGGAGTACACGACGTGACGCGAGACGTAGCGACGCTCCTGGAGGCGCTCCCGTACATCCGGGAGTTCCACGGCCGCACCGTCGTCATCAAGTACGGCGGCGCCGCGATGGAGGACCCCGAGCTGCGCGAGGAGTTCGCGCGCGACGTGGTCCTGCTCAAGTACGTCGGGATGAACCCGATCGTCGTCCACGGCGGCGGGCCCGACATCACGAGCTACATGGAGCGCCTCGGCATGACCGTCGAGTTCGTCGGCGGCCTGCGCGTCAGCGACGCCGAGACCGTCGAGGTCGCCAAGATGGTCCTCGTCGGCAAGGTCAACAAGGACATCGTCCTGCGCCTGAACCGCCACGGCCAGCCGGCGGTCGGCCTGTCGGGCGACGACGGCAACCTCTTCCGCGTCCGCCGCCAGCGCGCGCCGGGCGGCGAGGACATCGGCTTCGTGGGGGAGATCGAGCGCGTCGACGTCGACCTCATCCGCCACGTCGCCCAGGACTACATCCCGGTGATCGCGTCGGTCGGCGCCGACGCCGAGGGCAACTCCTACAACGTCAACGCCGACCAGGCCGCCAGCGCGGTCGCCCGCGCGATGGGGGCCTACAAGGTCCTGTTCCTCACCGACGTGCGCGGCTGGCTGCGCGACCCCGGCGACCCCGAGTCGCTCGTGAGCGAGGCGACCGCCGACGAGGTCGAAGCGGCGCTGCCGTCGATCTCCGGCGGGATGCGCCCGAAGCTGCAGGCCTGCCTGGACGCGATCCACGGCGGGGTCGGCAACGCCCACATCATCGACGGGCGCGCCCCGCACTCCCTCCTGCTCGAGCTGTTCACCGACGCCGGCATCGGCACGAAGATCGGACCCGCGAGATGACGACCGCCGCCCCCGAGGCCCCGCACCTGCTGCCCACCTACGCCCGCTTCCCGGTCGAGTTCGAGCGCGGGGCGGGCACGCGCCTGTGGGACCGCAACGGCCACGAGTACCTCGACTTCCTCTGCGGGATCTCGGTCTCGTCGGTCGGCCACTGCCACCCGAAGGTCGTCGCGGCCGTCCGCGAGCAGGCCGGGCGGCTCATGCACGTCAGCAACCTCTTCTACACCGAGCCGATGCGCCGCCTCGCCGACCGGCTGGCCGCGTCGTCGCTCGGCGGCGGCGTCTTCTTCTGCAACTCCGGCGCGGAGGCGAACGAGGCGGCGCTGAAGCTCGTGCGCAAGGCGAAGCCGGGGGGCGAGGTCGTCGTCCTCCACAACGGCTTCCATGGGCGCACCTACGGGGCGCTGAGCGCGACGCCGCAGGAGTCCAAGCAGGCGCCGTTCGCGCCGCTCGTGCCCGGCTTCCGGGCCGTGCCGGCCACCGCCGACGCGATCCGGGCCGCCGTCACCGACGCGACGGCCGCGGTCGTCATGGAGGTCGTCCAGGGCGAGAGCGGCGTGCTCGTCATCCCCGACGACGTCCTCGTCGCCGCGCGCGAGGCGTGCGACGCGGTCGGCGCCGCGCTCGTCTTCGACGAGGTGCAGACCGGGATGGGGCGCACCGGGACGCTGTGGGGCTACGAGCAGACGCCGGTCGTCCCCGACGCGCTCACGACCGCGAAGGCGCTCGGCGGCGGCCTGCCGATCGGCGCGCTCGTCACCGGCCCGCGGCTGGCGACCGTGTTCGAGCCCGGCGACCACGGCTCGACGTTCGCCGGCGGCCCGGTCGTCGCCGCCGCCGCGCTCGCCGCCTTCGACGTCCTCGACGACCCCGAGCTGCTGGCGCGCGTGCGCGAGCTGGGCGAGCACCTGCGCGCCCGCCTGGAGGAGCTGCCGCGCGTCGTCGCGGTCCGCGGCCGCGGGCTCATGAGCGCCGTCGACCTCGCCGACGACGGCGGCCCGTCCGCGCCCGACGTCGTCCTGCGCGCGCTGCTGGAGCAGCGGCTCGTCGTCAACGCGACCGGCCCGCGCACGATCCGGCTGCTGCCGCCGCTCGTCGTCACCCGCGACGAGATCGACGAGGCCGTCGACCGCCTGCGCGAGCTCCTGTAGGCGCCCGCTGGACGGCGGGGCCCGCGATGCGCGAGGCTGGCGCCATGCGACGGTCGTCGTCCTCGCGCTGGCCGCCGTCGTCGCGGGCGCCGCGACGGCGTCCGCCGGCGCCGCCCCGCGCCTGGCGGTCGCCCCGCCGCGGGTCGCCTACGGCGACGAGGTCGCCTTCCGCGGCACCGGCTGGCCCGTCTTCGAGTCGTGCTCGCGGACGGTCAGCCTCACCCTGCGCGCGGGCCGCGACACCCACGCGATCGGCCGGGTGCGCACGCGCCGCGACGGCACGTTCCGCCTGCGCTGGGCGCCGCGCGCGGCCGCGGTGGGCACCGGGCTGTGGCGGGTCGTCGCGCGCCTGCGCTGCGAGAGCGGGGAGGACGGCTCGGCCCTCTACGTGCGCCGCGACGCGCTCCTGCGCATCGAGGCCTGAGCCCCGGGCCGGCGGGTACTCTGCGGGGCCGCATGTCCGACGCTCCGACTCCCGCCGCCCACACCTCCGCCCACACGATCCCGCTCCCGCAGGCCACCGAGCGCATGCGCGCGCAGGCGACCGCCTCCTACGAGGCCGACCACGACGAGGTCAACCGGGTCCTGCTGCTCTACTCCGGCGGCCTGGACACCAGCGTGATGCTGAAGTGGATCCAGGAGGAGTACGACGCCGAGATCGTCACGCTCACCGTCAACCTCGGCCAGCCCGGCGAGGACTACGAGGTCGTCGAGGGCAAGGCGCGGATGCTCGGCGCCGTCGAGACGTTCACCGTCGACGCGCGCGAGGAGTTCGCCCGCGACTACATCGTCCCGGCGATCAAGGCCAACGCGATCTACGGCTCCGGCTACCCGCTGTTCACCGCGCTCGGGCGGCCGCTCATCGCCAAGCTCGCCGTCGAGTACGCGCGCAGGGCCGGCTGCGACACGATCGCCCACGGCTGCACCGGCAAGGGCAACGACCAGGTCCGCATCGAGTCGACGATCGCGACGCTGGCCCCCGAGCTGAAGATCATCGCCCCGGTCCGCTCGTGGGCGATGGGCCGCGACGAGGAGATCGCCTACGCGCGCGCGCACGGCATCCCGGTCAAGGGCGGCACCGAGGCGGCGCCGTACTCGATCGACGACAACCTCTGGGGGCGCTCGAGCGAGGGCAAGTGGATCGAGGACCTCTCGCACGCCCCGACCGACGACGTCTTCCAGCTCGTCACCCGGCCCGAGGAGGCCCCCGACGAGCCGGAGGTCGTCACCGTCACCTTCGAGGAGGGCGTCCCGGTCGCCCTCAACGGCGAGCGGCTCGGCCTCGTCGAGCTGCTCGAGCGCGCGGCCGAGATCGGCATGCGCCACGGCGTCGGCATCGTCGACCACATCGAGGACCGGATCGTCGGCCTGAAGGTCCGCGACATCTACGAGGTGCCGGCGGCGACGATCATCCTCACCGCCCACCAGGAGCTCGAGCGGCTCGTCGGCACGATCCACCAGAACCAGTTCAAGCCGCAGCTCGACCGCCAGTGGGCCTACCTCGTCTACGCGGGCCTGTGGTGGGAGCCGCTGCGCGAGGACCTCGACGCCTACATGGAGTCGGTCAACCGGCGGGTGAGCGGGACGATCGGCCTGAAGCTCTACAAGGGCTCGGTCCGGGTCGTCACGCGCGAGTCGGCCAACGCCGTCTACGACGCCCAGCTCGCGACGTTCGCCGAGTCCGGCGGCCTCTTCTCGCAGCAGGCGTCGCCCGGCTTCATCGAGCTGTGGTCGCTGCAGTCGCGGATGGCGTGGCGACTGCACCACGTCGACGACGGGCAGTAGGGAGCGCATGTTCTACGAGCTGCTCG
Organism: Solirubrobacteraceae bacterium; assembly: GCA_019683665.1. Classification (GTDB taxonomy): domain Bacteria; phylum Actinomycetota; class Thermoleophilia; order Solirubrobacterales; family Solirubrobacteraceae; genus Capillimicrobium. The sequence continues at coordinate 153 of JADGIB010000123.1, read as the reverse complement.
GTCGGCTGACCTGGAAGGCGCTGAAGCTGTACCTGCACCGTCACCGGGTCCGGACGGCGATCGCGGCCGGGGCGGTCGTCGGCGGCGTCGTCGCCGCCGGGGTCGTCGTCCGGCGCCTGACCGGGAGCGGCGGCCAGGCGTGAGGCCCGGTCG
>JADGIB010000122.1 GCA_019683665.1 Solirubrobacteraceae bacterium | reverse complement strand
GCGTAGGGATCGAGCGGTGCCGATGCGCCTGCTCGCTCGGCGGTCCCTGCGCGGACGGGGCCGTCCGACCGAACGGCGGCGGGTCAGGCGATCGCGACCCGGCCGGCGACGTAGGCGATCGATGCGGCCATGAGGAGCGGGATCCCGAGCCAGAAGCCGCCGGCGAAGAACAGCCACGTGAACGGGGCCAGCGCGGCCAGCGGCTCGCCGATCGCCTGCCGCAGCGGGTAGGCGCGGCTGCCGGTCGCGTCCTGGTGGGCGTGGCAGGCCTCGTGGGCGGCGATCGCCAGCGCCGCGACGCTCGCCTCGGCCACCGGCCGCGACAGGCGCAGGACGCCGGCCTCGCCGTCGTCGTGGTCGGTGAGCGCGCCCGGCGCGAGCTCGATCCGCACCCCCGCGCAGCCCCTGGGCGTCGAGCAGCGACCGCGCGACCGTCGCGCCGGTCACCCGCAGGCGGTTGGGCACCCGCCGCCAGCGCGCGAACTCGTCCTGCACGCGCTGCTGCGCGGCCAGGCCGGCGGCGAGCGGGACGAGGAGCAGCAGCCACAGGAGCGCGAGCACGCATCCGTCCTGGCGCACCGCGCCGCCGGCGCGGCCGGGCCGCCCTCAGGCGACGGCGTTCTGCGCGGCGCCGGCGGCCAGCCCGGCGATCGCGGCCGTGTCGGTCTCGGCCAGGACGAGCCCGATCGCGCCGAGCACCTCCGCCCGGTCCCCGAGCCGGGCCGCGGCGCCCCCCGCGTCGTCGCGGATCGCCGGGATCGTCGCCTCGGCGATCCCGTCGCGGACGGCGTCGACGAGGACCTCGCCGGCGAGGACCATGTCGCCGCCGACGATGACGAGGTCGGGGTTGACGACGTTGCAGACCGCGCCGGCGGCGCGGCCGACCGCGCGGCCGGCGTCGGCGAACAGGCGCCGGGTGCCCTCGTCGCCGTCGCGGGCCAGCGCGATCGCGCGCTCGAGCGTGACGTCGTCGCCGTGCAGCGGGCGCAGCGTGTCCAGCAGCGCGGGGGCGGCGGCGACGGTCTCCAGGCAGCCGCGGTTGCCGCAGCGGCAGATCGCCCCGCCGGGGTCGACGACGACGTGCCCGAGCTCGCCGGTCAGCCCGCGGTGGCCGCGGACGAGCTGGCCGTCGAGCACGAGCCCGGCGCCGATGCCGGCCGACAGCATCACGTACAGGACGGCGGCGGCGCCGCGGCCGGCCCCGTGGCGGACCTCGGCCAGCGCGCCGAGGTTCGCGTCGTTGTCGATGAGGACCGGGCGCCCGAGCCGCGCCTCGAGCTCGTCGACCGGGGCGAACGCGGGCCAGCCGGGCAGGATGTGCGCGCCGCGCTCGGCCCGCCCGCGGACGACCGGGGCCGAGACGGCGACGCCGACGCCGACGGTCCGCTCCAGGCTCATGCCCGCCTCGGCGAGCACCTCGTCGACCATCTCGACCGCGACGTCGATCGCGGCCGCGCTGTCGCGGTCGACGTCGAAGTCGCGCCGCGCCTCGGCATGGACGGTGCCCGACAGGTCGGCGACGGCGACGCGCACGAACGCGTGCCCGAAGTCGAGCCCGACCGCGGTCCCGGCCGCGGGGGTGAGCGAGAGCGCCATCGGCGGGCGCCCGACCGCGCTGCCCTCCCCCGGCGCGGGCCGCTCGACGACGAGCCCGTCGGCCTGCAGCTCGGCGACGAGCTTGGAGACCGTCGTGCGCGACAGGCCGGTGGCGCGGATCAGCTCGACGCGGCTGGCCGAGCCCGCGCGGCGCAGCTCGTCGACGATCCGCAGCCGGTTGCGCCGGCGCGGCGACCCGGGCGACCCGAGGGGCTCGGTCATGCGCACGGCTCCGTCATCGGCGGCCCACCATAGCCCGATCTGGCGGTCCGGCGACGGCGAGCGCGAACACCGCCCGGTAGGCCCCGCCGGGCGGGACGAGCGGCAGGCCGCGCCCGGTGCGCAGCGCGTCGGTGACCGCGGTCATCGGCTCGAGCGAGACGACGTCGGCCTCGGTCGGCGCATACGCCTGCGCGGCCGGGTAGCCGGCCTCGAGCGCGACGGCCAGCCGCCAGCCGCCGCCGCGCAGGCCGAGGACGGCCCCGGGGGCCAGGCCGGCGAAGCCGACGTCGAGCCGGCGGCCGGCGAGCGGCGCCGCCTCCGCCCGCTCGGCCCCCGCCGGGCCGGCCGGCACGCCGCGGGCGTCGGCGACGAGCCGCTCGCGGTCGGGCAGCTCGAGCACCCACGCGCGGCGCGGGAGGCCGGGCAGGCGCAGGTACGGGTGCCAGCCGAAGGCGACCGGCACGGCGACGGGGCCGGTCGCGCGCAGCGTCGTGGCGACGCGCAGGCCGCCGTCGGCGAGGGCGAGCTCGACGTCGAGGCGGTGCGGGAACGGGAACGCGCCGCCCTCCCCCGCGTGCTCGAGCGTGGCCGCCAGCGCCCGGTCGCCCGCCGCCAGCCGCCAGGCGCCCGGGGCCGCGGCCAGGCCGTGGATCGCCAGCCCGTCGCCGTCGCGCCCGACCGCGGGGTCGCCGGGCGCCAGGTCGACCTCGCGCTCGGCGACGGCGAAGCGGTTGGCCCCGAGGCGGTTGGCCCACGGGTGCAGGAGCGTGATCCCGGCGCTGGCCCCGTGGACGGTCGCGGCGGGCGGCAGCTCGCCGGGCCCCGCGAGGAGCTCGCGCCCGGCGTGGCGCAGCGAGGTGACGGCCAGGAAGCGGTCGGCGGCCGCCGTCAGCTCCAGCGGCCCGGACCGCAGCGTGGCGCTCGCGGCGACCGGCGCGCTCACCGCAGCCCGAGGAGCACGTCGACCACGAGCTGGTCGAGGGCTTCGTTGCGGAACCCGCGCTCGGCGAGGCGGTCGAGCTCGTCGGCCTCGGCCTTCAGCGCGTCGGCCTCCCCGGCGCCCGTGCAGGACGCGTGCCCGAGCTCGGGCACCGACGCGGCGGCGAGCGCCTCCTGCACCTCCGGCAGCGCGTCGAACCGGCGGGCGCGCTCGGCGAGCGCGCGGTAGGTGCGCATGCAGCCGGCCGCGAAGTCCCACACCCCGTCGCGGTCCTCGTTGCGGTACGGGTGGGCGTCGAAGTGCAGCGGCCCGTCGTAGCCGCCGCGCTCGAGCAGCCGGACGAGCAGGAACGCCTCCTTGAGGTCCTCGGCGCCGAAGCGGAAGTCCTGGTCGTAGCGGCCGATCCGCTGGGCGTTGAGGTCGATGTGGAAGAGCTTGCCCGCCCACAGCGCCTGCCCGACGGCGTGGTGGACCGACAGCCCGGCCATCGTCTCGTGGGCGACCTCCGGGTTGACGCCGACCATCTCGGGGTGCGCGAGCGTGGTGATGAAGTGGAGGGCGTGGCCGACGGTCGGCAGGAAGATGTCGCCGCGCGGCTCGTTCGGCTTCGGCTCGATCGCGAAGCGCAGCGCGTAGCCCTGGCCGATCGCGTAGTCGCAGAGGACGTCGATCGCCTCGCGGTAGCGCTCGAGCGCGTCGCGGGGGTCCTTCGCCGCGCCGGCCTCGACCCCCTCGCGGCCGCCCCAGAAGTCGTAGACCTCGGCGCCGAGCTCGGCCCCGAGGTCGATCGACCGCATCGCCTTGCCGATCGCGGCCCGCCGCACGGCGCGGTCGTTGCTCGTGAACGCGCCGTCCTTGAACGCCGGGTGGGCGAACAGGTTCGTCGTCGCCATCCCGACCCGCAGGCCGGTCTCGTCGAGCGCGGCGCGGAAGCGGGCGACGATCCGGTCGCGCTCGGCCGCCGGGGTGCCCCAGGGGACGAGGTCGTCGTCGTGGAGGGAGATCCCCCAGGCCCCGAGCTCGGCCAGCCGGTGCACGGAGTCGACGGGATCGATCCGGGCCCGCGTCGGCTCGCCGAACGGATCGCGCCCCGGGTTGCCGACGGTCCACAGCCCGAAGGTGAAGCGATGCGCCGGCGCGGCCGTCGACCCGGCGGCAGCGGTGCTCATGCCGGGATTCGTACCAGGACCGTGCGAGTTCCGTCAAAGCTCACGCGAAAATGACGCGCTCCCATCCCAGGTTTTGGTTGGAACTTGACAATACGTTCGGGGATCGGCGATGGTCGGCCCGCACGATGGGGTCGGTCACGGAACAGCGGTCCGCGACGGTGTGGGTCGGCATCGCCGTCGGCGCGGCGCGCCTCGGGGTCGCCGTGCGCGACCCGCTGCGCGAGCACGCCGTCCCCGGCGCCGCGACCCGCGTCGAGGCGACCCCGAGCGCCCTGGGGGAGCGCGCCGAGCCCGTCGGCGCCCTGGCGCTCGCCGGCAGCCCACCACCACCCGCCCACGCCGGCGTCGCCGGCGCGGCGACGACCAGGAGGAGAGAGGGATGAGGCATCACGGAGGCGTCCACCGGGCGCTGCTGTCCACGGCGGCGATCGGCGCGGCGGTCCTGGCGCTGGCCGCGTGCGGCAGCGACGACGACGGCGGCGACACCGCCGCCGCCGGCACCGGCGCGGCGACCGCGGCGTCGACGACCGGCGGCGGCGAGGCCCAGAAGGTCGCCGTCCTGCTGCCCGACACGCAGAGCTCGGTGCGCTGGGAGACGGCCGACCGGCCGCTCCTGCAGGCCGCGTTCGACGCGGCGGGCGTGCCCGTCGAGATCCACAACGCGCAGGGCGACAAGTCCGCCCAGCAGCAGCAGGCCGAGCAGGCGATCACGAACGGCGCGAAGATCCTGCTGCTGACGAACCTCGACTCCGGGTCGGGCGCCGCGATCCAGAATCTCGCCGCCGCCAAGGGCGTGAAGGTCATCGACTACGACCGCCTCACGCTCAACGGCAAGGCCGACTACTACGTGTCGTTCGACAACGTGAAGGTCGGCGAGCTGCAGGGCCAGGGCCTCGTCGACTGCCTCGAGGCCGCCGGCGTCGAGACGCCGCGCGTCGCGGTCCTCAACGGCTCGCCCGACGACAACAACGCGACGCTGTTCGCGCAGGGCGACAACTCGGTCATCGACCCGAAGTTCGAGTCCGGCGAGTGGGTCGAGGTGGCCGATCAGTCCGTGCCCGACTGGGACAACCAGCAGGCGCTGACGATCTACGAGCAGATGCTCCAGAAGGCCGACAACCGGATCGACGGCGTGCTGGCCGCCAACGACGGCCTCGCCAACTCGGTCATCTCGGCCCAGAAGGCGCGCAAGCTCGACCCGATCCCGGTCACCGGCCAGGACGCGACGCTCCAGGGCCTGCAGAACATCCTCGTCGGCGACCAGTGCATGACCGTCTACAAGGCGATCAAGGCCGAGGCCGAGGCCGCCGCGCAGCTGGCGATCGCCCTGTCGAAGGGCGAGGAGCCGCCCGCCGGCCTCGTCAACGGCGAGTCCGACGACGGCCAGCGCCAGGTCCCGTCGGTCCTGCTCACCCCGGTCGCGGTGACGAAGGAGAACATCGCCGAGACCGTGCTGGCCGACGAGTTCGTCAAGCGCGACGAGCTGTGCGCCGGCGCGTTCGAGAAGGCCTGCGACGAGGCGGGGATCTGACATGACGATCGAGGCGGGGCGCCCTCCGGGGCGCCCTGTCCCGCTGTTGGAGCTGCGGGGCATCTCAAAGGCGTTCGGCGCCGTCCAGGCGCTCTACCGCGTCGACCTCGAGGTCCACGCCGGCGAGGTGCTGGCCCTGGTCGGCGACAACGGCGCCGGCAAGTCGACGCTCATCAAGTCGATCGCCGGCATCCACGCCGTCGACGAGGGCGAGATCCGCTTCGCGGGGCGGCGGGTCGCGATCCACGGCCCGAAGGACGCGGCGCGGCTGGGGATCGAGGTCGTCTACCAGGACCTCGCGCTGGCCGACAACCTCGACGTCGTCCAGAACATGTTCCTCGGGCGCGAGGAGGTGACCGGGCCGCTGCGCGCCCTCCACGAGACGCTCATGGAGCGCCGCGCGCGCGAGACGCTGGCCACGCTGTCGGTCACGACGATCCGCTCGGTCCGCCGGCGGGTCGCCGGCCTGTCGGGCGGACAGCGCCAGTCGGTCGCCGTCGCCAAGGCGGTGATGTGGAACTCGAAGGTCGTCCTGCTCGACGAGCCGACCGCCGCGCTCGGCGTCGCGCAGACCCGCCAGGTCCTCGACCTCGTCCGCCGGCTGGCCGAGCAGGGCCTCGGCGTGATCCTCATCTCCCACAACCTCCACGACGTGTTCGAGGTCGCCGACCGCATCACGGTCCTGCGCCTGGGGCAGAACGTCGCCGAGTTCCGCACCTCGGAGGCGACGCAGGCGAAGGTCGTCGAGGCGATCACCGCCGGGGCGCTCAGCCACGTGCCGGGGCAGCAGGAGGAGAGCTTCGCATGAGCGCGCCGGTCGTCGACCCCACCCAGCACCGGACCGCGCTCGACCGGGCGCCCGCGGGCGACTCGCTCGGCGCCTACGCCGCGCGCTGGTGGGCGGAGGTCCGGTCGGGCGAGCTCGGCTCGCTCCCGATCTTCGTCGGGATGGTGATCATCGTCGTCGTCTTCCAGTCGCAGAACGCGAACTTCCTCACCGCCGGCAACTTCCTCAACCTCGTCATCCAGGCGGCGGGGATCATGACGATCGCGATGGGGGTCGTCTTCGTCCTGCTGCTGGGCGAGATCGACCTGTCCGTCGGCTACGTCAGCGGCGTCGGCGGCGCGATCGTGGCGCTCCTGACGCTGCCCGGCGGCGACTGGGAGCTCGCCGGGCTGCCGGCGGTGATCGTCGTGCTGATCGTCGGCCGCGGGATCGGGGCGCTGAACGGCCTGCTGTTCACGAAGATCGGGATCCCGTCGTTCGTCGTGACCCTCGCCGGCCTGCTGGCCTGGAACGGCGCCGTGCTGCTCATCATCGGCGACAAGGGCACGGTCATCATCCAGAGCCGGCTCATCATCGACCTGGCCAACGGCTTCATCTCCGCCACCGCCTCGTACGTGCTCGTCGCCGTGGCGGTCGCCGGCCACGCCGCCGCGCAGCTGGCGCGCGACCGGGCGCGCCGGCGGGCGGAGCTGCCCGCCGACCCGCCGTCGCTCATCGTCCTGCGCGTCGTCGCGCTCGCCGCCGCGCTGGCCGCCGCCGCGTGGGTGGCCAACCAGGACCGCGGCGTCCCCTACGTCGTCCTCATGCTGGCCGGGCTCTACGTCCTGTGGACGTGGGTGCTGAACCGCAGCCGCTTCGGGCGCCACGTCTACGCGATCGGCGGCAACATCGAGGCCGCCCGCCGGGCCGGCATCCCGGTCGACACCGTGCGGATCGCCTGCTTCGCCCTCTGCTCGATGATGGCGACGCTCGGCGGGGTCGTCCTCGCCTCGCGCCTGACCTCGGTCGACACCGGCGCGGGCGGCGGCACGATCCTCCTCTACTCGATCGCCGCGGCGGTCATCGGCGGCACGTCGCTGTTCGGCGGGCGCGGCTCGATCAAGGCCGCCGTGCTCGGCGCGATCGTCATCGCCTCGATCGACAACGGCCTCGGCCTGCTCGGGCTGGCGGCCGGGACGAAGTTCATCATCACCGGCCTCGTCCTGCTGGCGGCCGTCACCGTCGACTCGCTCGCGCGGCGCAACCTGGCCGGCGCGGGACGCGCCTGAGCGCGGGGCGGCGCGGCGGCCCCCGGCCGGCGCGCCGCCCGTCACACCGGCAGCGGGCCGGGCGGCTTGATCGTGCGCAGGACGAAGTTCGAGCGCACGTCGCTGACGTGCGGCAGGCCCAGGAGCGTGCCGAACAGGAGCCGCTCGTAGGCGGCGAGGTCGGCGACGGCGACCTCGGCGAGGACGTCGCCCTCCCCGGAGACGATGTGGGCGCAGACGACCTCGGGCGTCGCGCCGAGCCGCTCGGCGATGGCGGCCGCGGTCTCGTCGCTGTGGCGGTCGACGGCGTCCAGGGGCATGATCCTCTCCTCCTCGGCGGCTGGGCGGCAGATCATTGCGCAGGCGCCCGCCTGCCCGGGGCGATCGGTCACCACCTGCCCCGGGATCCGCGCGACACTGCCCTCATGACCGGCCCGCTCTCGACCCGGGCCGCCGCCGCCCTCTACCTCGGGGCGCTGCTCGGCCCCGGGGTGCTCATCCTCCCGGCGCTGGCGGCCGAGGCGGCCGGGCCGGCGTCGGTGATCGCCTGGGCCGCCCTGCTGGCGATCTCGGCGCCGGTGGCCGTCGTCTTCGCCGCGCTCGGCGTGCGCCAGCCCGAGCCGGGCGGCACCGCCGCCTACGCGCGCCGCGCGTTCGGCCCGCGGGCGGGCGCGGTCACCGGCTGGTGGTTCCTGGCCGGCGTCGCCGTCGGCGCGCCCGCGGTCGCGCTCATCGGCGGGCTCTACGTCGCCGAGCTGCTCGGGGCCGGGCGCTCGGGCGCGGTCGTCGCCGCCGCCGGCATGATCGCCGCGGTGACGGCCGCCAACGCCGTCGGGCTGCGCGCGACCGCGCGCCTGCAGCTCGCGCTGGCGGGTATGCTCGCCGCGCTCGGCGCGATGACCGTCCTCTACCTCGGCCTGGCGGTGGCGACCATCGGCGCGCTGGGCACGGCCGCCCCGTCCGACGTCCCGCTCGCGGACCTCATGGGCGCCGGGCTCGGCGAGGCCGGCCGGACGGTCACGGCCGGGCTGGCCGTCCTGCTGACGATGGGGACGATGAACGCCTACGTGGCGGCGGCCGCCGGCCTCGCCGGGGCGCTCGCGGCCGAGGGCTCGGCGCCGCGCGGGCTCGCGCGCCGCGGCCGGGCGCTCGCCGCGTTCGCGGCGGCGAGCGGGGTCCTGCTCGCGCCGCCGGCCGCCGGGGCGATCGACGTCGACGCGCTCGTGGCCGCGTGCAGCGCCTGCTTCCTGGCCGTCTACGTCATGGGCACGGCGGCGGGCGCGCGGCTGCTCGACGGGCCGGTGCGCTGGGCCGCGCGCGGCGCGCTCGTCGCCGTCGTCGCCGTGCTCGCGTTCTCCGGGCCGTACCTCGCGGTCCCGGCCGCGGTCGGCGCGGCCGGCGCGCTCGTCAGGCGGCGGCGCCGGACGGCTCCGGCGGGCGCGTGCGAAGCCCGTCGAGCGCCATCCGGATGACCTGGTCGCGCTGCGCGTCGCTGACGTAGGTCGCGGCGGTGATCCCGGCGAGCATCCGCAGGACCGCGTCGAACTCGGCGTCGGGCCGGATCTCGCCGGCGGCCTGGGCGCGGCGGAAGAGCGGCTCGCTGGCGGCGACCATCGCCGCCCGGCAGTCGTGGACGGTCTCGGAGTCGCGGTCGAGCCCCTCCTTGATCGCCATCTTCGTCGCGATGTAGCCGGCGAAGCGGTCGACCCAGGCGGCGAACGCCTCCCACGGCGGCAGCTCGGCGAGCTCGCGCGCGGTGTCGCACAGCTCCTCGACCTCCCCCAGGTAGACGGCGTCGAACAGGTCCTGGCGGGTCGGGAAGTTGCGGTAGAGCGTGGCGATCCCGACGTCGGCCCGGCGGGCGATCTCCTCGAGCGGCGCCTGCGCCCCCTCGGTGGCGAAGACGTCGCGCGCGGCGCTCAGCAGCGCGTCGTAGTTGCGGCGCGCGTCCGCCCGCTGCGGTCGGCGGACGGTCGGGATGCGCGGGGCCGGTTCGGACATGTCTGGGTGAGACGCATTCTAGTCAACCGGAGGCTCGTCTCCGCTATAGTGGAGGCCATCCTCCACATCACCGACATCCACGCACCCGCCTCCCCGCGCCGCGCCGCCCGTGCGCAGGCCGCCGTCGTGAGCCAGTGGCTGCGCGAGCAGGCCACCGAGGCCCGTGACGCCGCGCCCGCGCCCGGCCCGGCCGCCGCGCGGGTCGAGGCCCAGACCCCGTCCCGGGCGGCGCCCGCGCGCGAGCGCGTGCGCCCGTCCCGTCACGGCGGCACGGCCCAGCCCCGCCGGGGCGGCCGCGGCCGCGCCGCGGGCGCCGTCGCCCGCGCCGGCCCCCGCCGCGGCGCGCGCGGGGCGCCGGCGCG